>CAZAOD010000032.1:0-17615 GCA_964486675.1 uncultured Planctomycetales bacterium
ACATACGCATCCTCAAATTGAGGGTCAATATCAACTGCTGTCTTAAAATACCACGCAACCTCAACGGGATCCAAGCCCATCTGCTGATAAGCAAGGCCTAAATAATTATATGCTGGCGCGAAATTAGGGTTGATCTTGATCGTCTTCTCGTACAATTTTGTGGCGGTTTCCAGATCGCCTTGCTGAGCCGCGATCATCGCTTCTCTGAAAACTTCCTGATAATCTTGCGCTACGGCCGTCAAGGCAAAAAAGAATAACAAAAAAGTTATTAAAGTAGCTTTGGACAGATTATGCATCATCATTGGGTTTCTTCATTCACTCCATTTGTTGAGTCGGGAGTCTTTTCGACCCGTTCTAAAATTCGCTCATAAACGCTTTTCTTTAAAGGTGGCTCTTTTGCTTCGAGCTCTTGAAGCTTCTTCGGGTCCTTTTCCGTGAAAAGACCTCCTTTCATTTGGTATCTTTGAGAAACTTCCTCACCTCCAGAAGATGAAGCGTCAGGTTGCGGCATATTCAAAACATTATCTTCTTGGGCTCCTGCAGCACTCGCTCCTGATCCTGAACCAGCGCCTTGAGGGACGTTCTGATCCGACCCTTTGTTGGAACCCGCACTGATGGAGCTTGATTCCACCCCCGAGCTGGGTGAGGCCTCTGAGCGCTCTGCAGCTGCCGTCTGCGGATTCAGTCTAGATCCCATCAACATTTTAGCGACTTGCATGTTCACAACCACTTCATCACCGCTTGCGCGTTTAAGGCTAAAACTTGTTTTGATGATCTTCAGCAGATCATCTGAAGTGTCAATCATGTGCATGAATGAAGCAATATTCTCCAAAAGCCCTTCACATTCCAAATTCGCATAATACTCTACAAATCCTTTTCGCTCCTTAGATTCCGCAGGCGTTATTTTGATCAAATTAATATTTGCCTCAGTGGCAATCATCTCAATCTTTTTCAAAAAAGCGGCGATGATCTGCTCTTCCGTGCGATAAGTATTATTATAATACAATCGAAACGCTGCATCTTCTTCCAAGATCTGATTCTTATATGTAACAAAACGCAGGTCGCGCTGAATATTCGCGCGCTGCTGCCTGATCTCTTCATCATATGTTTTCATTTTCGAAAGGGACGGGCCCAAAAACATACGATCCAAGACCATAACCAGAACGATCACTAGCGCAACATAAAATATCTTCTTTTCTTGATCGTTTAATTTTGAATAAAAATCATTCAACAAAACACTTCTCCTGAGTTAATCTTGTATTTATCTATTCCTGGGCGGTGTTCGATCCGGACGTAACCGGCGCCTTTACTTTTTGCTCCGCAACGTCCTCTGAGAGATCTTCTTCCACCTCATCCTGAGCGCTCTCTAATCTGAAAACGATCTCAAATGCCGCGACATCTTTTCCACGTTCTTTCTTTGCCGTAGTTGACTTTGTCTTAACACCCTTAAAAAGATCGGAATTCTCCAATGATCCAACTAGCGCAAAGACCTGGGACATAGAATCCGATGTCCCATCGATCATGATCTTTCCCTTTTCATCAATTACCAAAGAATTCAAATAAACGTCGTTAGGAATAATACGATAAAGCTCCGTGATCGCCTCCAAAGGTATCAATCGGCTGGTCAAATAAGATTTGACCAATCGCGTCTTGGTAGATATCTGTTCGAGCTTTTTGGCTTCTTCTTGAGTAGCGGCATATTCTTTCTTGATCTTTTCCAATAATGCACCCTTAAAATAAAGCTTGCTCATGACCATCAACCCAACAACAACCAGAAAAATCAGGATCAAAGCGCCAAACTTAACACCTTCTCGCCCCTGCTCCTCCAAAGAACGCTGGACACGTACTTCCTCTGGCAAAAAATCGATCTGGCTTTTTTCTGCTGATAAGGCAGGCGAAATAACGTCCAAAAAAGTCATTTTCTTTTTTGCCGCCAACACCTGACGCGCTGCCTGCGACACAGAAACCTTCTCAGCATAGCGAACGATACGGGAGTGGACGTTCAAAGTATTTAAAAGCGCTTCTTGCAACGCCTGCTGGTCTTCACCATCATCGCTAAGGATATATTCCGCTGGCAGCTGCTCGATGTCTTCGCTTTGATAAGAATCAAGAGATTGCTTGAACTCACCGATAAAACGCTCATAGCTTTCAGCCGATTCCTCGCTGAGTTGACGAATGCCGATCGGGATATTGCGACACGCGATCACCGTTCCGCGCAACGTGATCGTAAAATCAGTCGAAAAGCCATCCACGTCCAGAATGCCTGTTGGCTTTAGCTCCTCATCAAGGTGTAAGGTCTGCGCATAAAATGACGCACGTACTTCCGGGCCGAAAAGGATCTTAATGACCCGAACCCCCGCGTTCTCAAGAATATCAACTTGTCGCATAACAACTTTGCGATTAACGATCGCAAGAAGGACTTTGCTGTAATTTTTCTGATAAACGCCAAAATTAATATATCCAATAATGATCTCTTCGCGTGAATAAGGCGTGTGGCGTCCAGCTTGAAGCTCAATGATCGAAGCGATCTCGACAGGATCAAGGGACGGGATCTCGATATTCTTTGTCGTTACAAAACTTGACGATAGGACACAAATAACTTGTGGTTTCTTAAGGCCGAAAGAAATGGTCGCCTGCGCGATGATGCTTGAGATCTCATCGTCAGAAAGACCCTTGATCTCTCGAAAGAACAAATTCGAGACTTCAGGATTGCCGGGGGCTCCTTTCAGATGAGCGATCTTAAGAGTGTCTTCCGTTAATACAACGCTTAGTTGTCCGTTCTTGTTCTTTGCCATGATCTTGATCAGCTATGATTCATTCCAGTAAACGATAGCATGCGCCACCGCGTCATAGACGCAGCGAACCGTATTTTGCTGTTTTCCACCAACGGTATATCCTTTGGCGTTGATCGAGTAAAAATCCGATGTTGTTGTTATTTTCTGATTTCCATGAAGCTCATGCGCGAATAACGCGTCATTATCGGTGAACGCGCTTGAGACGCTCATTGCCGCCGCGAAATCTTCAGTCGAGCGAAAGGTCACATCATCCGCAGTCCCCTCGACATCATCGCGTCCGACCCTTTTTTCAATAATATCTTTTGCTACATCGCCTGCAAATCCAATCGCATACAAAACCGGGAAAGTGGCTGTGTTCACATTGACCCTTCCATCCCCGTAGACCGTAACAAAATAACGCAAGCGTTCAAGAATATCTTGACGCATCCCTTCCACCAATAAAAGCTCATCAAGGATCTCAAAATCACGACCTTTTGGCTCATAGGGATAAAGAAGGTTTTTATAATATTCTTGGCTAAAAAACCCTTTGAGCGTGCTCGCGCCCGGCGTTCGCCAATCGATCACCGCGATCGCTAAACCCTCAGACCCTTCCGCGTCCCATCCAAACACAGCCTGAAAAAGGCGGACAAGAGAACGTTTGTCAGCAAAATTAATATTAATTTTTGATGCTTCATCTATCATACCATAATGTTTTTCATTCTTATCGAAAGTTTTATCAAGAATTTTTCTCTCAATATCAACTGTCACATCACCAAGATCGATTGAAGAAAGATCCTTAACATTGTTCATAAGAAAAGCCTTGGTCGATACGTCAGCCAAGGGCTGATCGCTCTTTCGATAGGCGGCATGGATCATGGTAATGGCTTTGCGGACACCTGAAGCAGCAGCTAAATACAATTTATGGCGGGATTCCAGCCTTTGCACCATGATCATCCGCTGGCGAACGCCAAGACCCAAATAGATCGAGAACGTTGTCAACAAAACAAGCGTCCACAGCGCGACGACTAAAATGCTTCCTCGATGGTTTTTCATTGATCCCTCATAAATTTGACAGACTTGCCAATACGTCGATCATGCGCGTCATGCGGCGTATCGTTTTGCCAGCCGCGTACTCGACATCAACTTGGACCATGCTCGGCAAAACCCCTTTACCGCTTTTTTGTTCCACCAGCCTTTTATCCTTACGATAAAAATAGGTCAACGCGAAGCTCTTAATGCTCGGCGCCAGGACAACCGGCTTCTGCCACTGCCCTTTCAAAGCTTGTCCATAATTTGCTTGCTGGCGCAAGATCTGGCCAGCGCTACTATCAAAAAAATAGCGAACCTTGCCGATCTGCTGGACGTAAGGACCCGGGTTCGCGCTCTTTGGATCAACGGCTGTTGTGACTAAAGTCGGAATTTCGCAGTCAATGAAAGTTCCCTTGAACTCTAATAAGGAGAAATAAAAAGTGTTACGCCAGTCGTGCGCGATCTTCTCTAAAGCGATCATGACATCTTCCTCGGGAAAATCCTGATGCGCATAATTCCAGATCCGAGCTCCAGAAGAAAAGGTTTGATAGATCGCGATGCTTAAGGTCGCGAATAAGGCAACGACGAGCAAGATCTCGGTCATTGTGAATCCCAGACATGATCGCTGTCGATCTTGAAAAAGATAGTGTTTCGATTTACTTAGCGTGGTCATAATACACATAGCAACTGCGAGACATTGTGATCGCGCGGCCTGATTCTCTCCACGATAAAACAACATCAAGCTTATAAATATTTTTTAAGGATCCGACCTGGCTTACGTGCACATTTTCAGCGAAATCCACATTCCTTCCGTTAATATAGGCAGAGGCCGGAGACACTCCCGTCAAAACAAGCTCACCTGTGACCTCCAAGCGTTTCTGAATAAGCTCGACCTTATTGGCAAGAATGCTTAACGCATGCAGCCGATACGTCATATGATTCAAATAATCAAGCGATTTGAAAAAGGATTGGTAGATCGCCACGATTCCCAGGGAAAGAACCGCTACGGTTGTCATAATCTCAATAAAAGAGAAGCCATCCTGGCATCTACGCTTGCAAAGCATAAAACTCACTTCCAGTTCGTGATATTATCCTCTTCCGTGTTCTTATTCTTACCATCGGAAAAAAGATCGTAGTCAGGACGGTAACGACCTGGTGAAGCGTACTGGTAAGGATTGCCCCAGGGGTCGATAGGTTCACGTTCAACATAAGGGCCATTCCAATTCTGAGGAACGGGGTTCGTCGAAGGCTTCTGCAAAAGAGCTTTCAAGCCCTGCGATGTCGATGGAAAAAAACCATTATCTAGCTCATACAGCTTTAAGGCCGTTGCGATCATGGAATTGATATCTGCCTTAGCGGCCGCAACCTTGGCCTGCTCCGAGCGTCCCGTGAGACGCGGGATGATCATCGCGGATAGAGATCCAATGATCACAACAACAAGAAGGATCTCAACAAGGGTGAAGCCCTTAGATGTTTTATTGCAATGCCTCATATATCTCCTTTTGTTGATAACAATAATTTATTGCGCAAGTACGTCCATTTGAAAGATCGGCAGCAGCATGGCGATAACAATAAACCCGACAATAGCGCCAACGACCAAGATCATCAATGGCTCTAAGATAGATGTGAACACTTTAACCGCATCTGAAACCTCCTGCTCATAGTTATCCGCGATATCATGCAGGGTGTCTTCCAGCAAGCCAGACTCCTCTCCGACAGTAATAAGGCTGACGATCATTGCAGGGATAAAGCGACAGTCTTGAAAACTTTTTGATAATGAATTCCCTGCTTCAAGCCCGATCTTGATCTTTAAAAAATCCTGACGGATCAGCTCATTTGTCAACGTTGGAACAGCCACATGCAACGCTTTCAAAAGTGGAACACCGCTGTGGATCAAGATCTCCAGAGTGCGGCAGAAACGCGCAAGTTCGACATTAAGCAAAAAGGGGCCTATCAATGGCATCCTTAAGAGCATCCGATCAAGCATTCGCTTGCCATTTCTACTCTGGGCCCAACGTATACATGAAAAAAACAAAAAAAAGGCTAAAGGAAGAATAACGAACCAGCCTTGACGCAAGATCTTGCTCGTTGTCATCAAAAGCTGTGTCGGCAAGGGTAAATGCTGCCCAGCATTAATAAAAAGCTGAGAGATCTTTGGCATAACGAAAGTTAAAATAAAGATGATCGTCAAAAAACCGACCCCTGCCATAAAAACAGGATAGGCTAAGGCTGTGCGAACCTTGCCTAAAAGTTCATGCTGGGTCCTTTGATGATCCGCGATCGTTAAGAGGATCTGCCGTAAATTACCCCCCTCTTCACCAACGCGGACCATGGCCACATACAAAGAAGAAAAGATCTTCGGATGATCGGCCAGGCAATCTGAAAAACTTCGCCCATCAGAGATTCCTTGACGAATATCGTCAATGACAAAAACAAGCATCGATCGCGGTGATTGTTTTTTAATGATCTCTAACGCCTTAAGGATCGAGATTCCTGATTTGATCAAATTCGACATCTGACGGGTAAAAAGATATGTTTCTTTAAAAGACAAGATAGGGTGCGGTTGCCTCGGTCGGGAAACGCCTTGCCGCTTACGCTCAACGACCGATACTGGCAGTATATCTTGACGGCTGATCAGCTCTACCGCCTCGTCAGGGTTGCGCGCCTCAATACAGCCTTTTGCTGTCTCCCCTGCCTTTGTCTTTCCGCGGTATTCGTAAATCGGCATAAAACCTCTCGTTATTTTTTGTTAGAGATCGTTTGCATCTTCTGGGTGACAAACTGAGCCAGCTTATTGCGATCAGCGCTAGAGATGTCCAGAAAATAAACAACAATGTGGTATCGCTCAACATCTTTTTCTTTCTCGACTCGACAGACCTTAGCCAAGCACTCCAAAGATTCTTTTTTCTGGTCATCAAAATAAATGCGGATCTCGATCACTGATCCTACCGGCAAAGGCTTTTCGGAATCGATCACAACCCCGCCCGCGCTGATGTTGCGCGTTGTTGTTGCATATTCGATATCTTTTGCGTGCACCACCAGAACATCAGGATCGCTTTGGAAAATACGGTATAGAACATTAAGCCGCTGGTCTACGCGCGGATACACCCGTCCATCCTGCTTCTTATCGTCTAACTCTGATCTTGGAATAAGACGTACTGCATCTTTCTGAAACGATGTTGGTATTTTAACGGATGCCTGGGGCTTCAATGAGAGGATCGCTTGTTCCAACGGCTTTGTCGCTGGGAGCTGTTCCCGTGATGTCACGTTCATGACTTCCTCAGGAGTTGTAATACCCTGCAGAACTCGACGCCAGCCATCCTGGCGCAGTGTACGCATACCATTGGCAATAGCGATCTGCTTAATGGTCTCCGCATGAACCCCCTGAAAGATCGCGTGACGAATATCATCATTCATGACCAATATTTCATAGATGGCGGTCCGCCCATAGTACCCGGTACCATTACAACGATCACAACCCTTTCCTTGAAAAACTCGAACACGGCTTAAATTGTCGATCGTAAGATCAGCCGCGATCTCCTCCTTCAACTGTGGAGCGCAAGGCACTTCTTCCTTGCAGTTCTGACAAATAACCCGTACAAGACGCTGCGCGACAAAACCCTCGATACTAGAAGAGATCAAGTATGGCTCGATCTTCATTTCGATCAAGCGCGTGACCCCGCTAGGAGCGTCATTCGTGTGAAGGGTTGAAAAGACCAAGTGTCCGGTCAACGCTGTACGAATGGCAATTTCAGCGGTCTCGAGGTCGCGAACCTCGCCGACCATAATGATATCCGGATCATGACGCAAAATACTGCGCAGTCCAGCCGCAAAGGTCAATCCAGTCTTGGGATTAACCTGAATCTGTGTAATATTTTCCATTTCATACTCAACAGGATCCTCAATGGTGATGATCTTTCTTTCCACAGAATTAATTTCATGCAAACACGCGTACAGCGTTGTTGTTTTTCCGCTTCCAGTTGGTCCTGTGACAAAAATAACGCCATGCGGTTTATGGATAAGCATCTGAAAAATGTCAAGGTTGTCATTATCCAAACCAAGGTCTTCCAACTTAAATTTCATGACCTTGGTCGGCAAGATCCTGACGACAATGCTTTCCCCTTGAGGCGTTGGGATCGTCGATATACGTAGATCTAAGGTCTGCTCTTGGGTCTTGACAACGGCGCTGCCGTCTTGCGGTGTGCGTTTTTCAACAATACTCAAATTCGCCATGATCTTAATACGTGAAATGATCGCTGCGGTAAAATGCTTTACGTCCGCAGGCAGCTGGGCATCGACCAGTGCCCCGTCAATACGATAGCGGAATCTCACCTTGTCACGATACGGTTCAATATGAATATCCGTAGCCCTCTTGCGATAAGCTTCCAAGATAATCTGATTAACAAGTTTCGCGACAGACGCATCTGTCCCTTTTTGATCGATCTCCTCAACGCGATGATCTTGAACTTCATCGGCCGAGGCCTTGCGCTGAGGTTCCTTGGTCAAGATGCGGTCGATCATGTCTGCGGCAAAACCATAATACTTCTTTAGCGCATCCAAGATATCCTTCTCACAGGTCAAAAGGACCTTGGGCTGTAACCCCAAATGAAGCCTGATCTCATCCTGAATCTTAACATCTAAAGGCGCTGAAACGGCGATCATCATGATCTTCCCGTCAAAGCGGACCGGCATAAAACGATAATACCAAGCAAACTTAACGGGGATCCGGTCAATAACCGGCTGTTCGATAGAAAGTGATGCGAGATCGACAGTCTCGATCTTGTAAGCTTTTTGCAGCGCGCCCAAGATCTGCTGCTTAGTCACAAGCCCATTACGCATTAAATAAGCATCCAATCCCTCATCCGAGGCTTGGACGGCCTTAAAAAGCTCCTGAAGCTTTTCTTTAGCCATGATGTCAGCATAAACAAGCGCTTCGAATAAAATTTTATCTGAGGGTTTCATCATTATTCAATGAATTAGATCTTTGGGGCTTTACCGATCATATAGAAATCTTCAGGCTTTACCTTATCGTAATCACCGCTCAAGATACGTGAACATCCATCAATGTTGTCTTCAAGCGGCACATATTCACCTTTTTTACCTGTAAAAACTTCGCTGACCGTAAAAGGCTGCGTCATAAAATTGAGCAGCTTTTGAGCACGGCTATAAATAAGGCGGTCTTCTTTGTTCAACTCTTCGATGCCAATAACGGCGACAATGCGTTTTAATCCATTGTATTTATTGAAATGCTGGATCATGTTTTGAGCGACATCAAAATGTCGTCGACCAACGATGTTGGGGTCCAGATTCCCGCAGCTGCTCATCAACGGATCAATGGCCGGATACATACCTTTTTGGACCAGATCGCGCGAAAGAACAACAGTCCCATCTAAATAACTAAAAATAGCGACAACCGCCGGATCGGTCATATCATCCGCAGGCACATAAACCGCCTGAAGGGCCGTTACCGATCCTCCACCGTCAACAGACCGGATGCGTTCCTGAATGTAACTAACCTCCGACGCAAGGGTCGGCTGATATCCTGTTTCCGCGGGAACCCTTCCTAACAACGTTGAAACTTCTTGCCCTCCCTGAATAAAGCGAAAGATATTATCCATGAACAACAAAACATCCTTATTTTGATCCTGTAAATACTCGGCTAATGTTATGCCTGTATTAACAACTTCAGCGCGAGCTCCCGGTGGCTGGTCCATCTGTCCAAAAGTCATCATGACGCGATTCAGCAACTTGTTGTCGCCGAGCTCATGAAAAAGCTCATTTCCTTCGCGAATACGCTCTCCAATCCCTGTGAACACGCACGCGCCATCGTGTGCCTTAACGATATTATTGATAAGCTCCAGAATAACAACCGTTTTCCCGCAGCCTGCTCCTCCTAAAATCCCGGTCTTGCTACCCTTGACCAAAGGAAAAAGAACATCAAAATATTTCATGCCGGTCTCGAGCACCTCAGGTTTTTCACCTTTCTTACGCTTAAGATCAAAAGGAACTTGTCTTGGATAGCGACGAATAGGCACAACACGCTCAGTAACGATCGGGCCTCCGTTATCCAAGGGCCGGCCAGTCGCGTCCATAACGCGCCCAAAACAGGAATCCCCTATCGGAATGGCGATCGGCTGGAATGTGTTATAACAGACACTTCCTTTCTGAAGATTTAATGTATCTTGAATGGAAACACAACGAACAAGTTTCTGCGTTAAATGTTCAGCGCACTGAAGTTTAACAAGTCTTTTGTCAAAGGTCTCCGCATGAATAACATCATAAAGCGCTGGGATGTCGTCGGGATTATCGAAGCTGATATCAACAACCGGCCCTTGAACACACACGATCTTTCCAATGCCGCGTCCAAGCTTCTTAAGCTCGGCCAAGGGCGACTCCTTAAGAGCTGGGTCCAAAGCCGCAACTGACTCCTCGCCTTGAGGTTGGATATTCTTCTGCTCTTGCTGTTCACCCATAACAAAAACTCCTTATCGCTTAACGTCTTCCGCCGGTCATCATGCGCGCGGTAAAAACCTCGCGCATGCTTTTGTTAATATCAGACTTCTTCGCTTTATTAAAGGTCATCTGAATACCTTTTTTCTGCTTTTGCATCTTCTGAAGACTGCTCTCTAACTGTTGAGACTGGGCAGCCGCCTCCGAGATGGTCGTATCATGCAACATTTCATACAGACGACAAGCAAGCCACATGGAGGAAAGCTGTTCGATGATGTCTGCGGGATCCGATTCCTCGATCACATGCTCAATATTGTCAACGAATTCCTCTTGTTTTGTGAGCAGCTCATCGCACGGCAATAAATTAATCAAACGGGGCTTCTGGACCATAAAATTTTTCGACCAAGGATAAATAACGATCGCGCGCCCCATACGACCTTCCATGACCTCAGAGAACAAATAATCTTTTAAATTGATCGCAACCTGATAAAGACCTGTTTCTTGAATGTCTTCAAAAACTTTTGTCTCCAGACCCTTGGTAATTGGCGCTAACTTCGCAGCGCCTTTTCTTCCAACGGGGATAATAATACAATTTGGCGTCTTTTCTATCTCAGCGGCAGCCGCGCGAATGACCTTTGTGTTCAGGTCTCCCATAAAGCCTGCCTCAGAGGTAATCACGACCAAACCTGTTCGTGGATTATCGTTGGAAACCAAAGGATGCCGAACACGTGAAAGGCTGATCATGCGAAAGAACTCGACAAAAGACTCTCCAAATCGCGCGAATCTATCTTTACGGGTCGCTAATGTATGGAATTTATTATCGGCAACATCTTTGAGGATCTGGATAATGGAAACCAGTTCAATAATGTCATCCAAATCCCCTTTGATCTTGCTGGCTTTTCCCATAACATGAGACCATCAATCACGTTGCAATTGTTTTTTAAGCTTGACACTTGTCTCTTCAATGATATTTTTTAAGCTTCCATCCAGAACAAGGCTTCCAAACTTCAAAGAAACGCCTCCTAAAATTTTTGGATCCGAATGATAAGTAAAGGTCAATGTTCTTTTCAGCTTGTCCGACAAAACCTGTTCCACGCGCCCCTTAGCTTCTGGCGATAAGTCGACCGCTGTGATGATATCAATCTTATTCACGTCGGGGCTAACCTGAGAGGCGTCGATCACCTTTAAATTCTCAACAAACTCGCTCACAAGCTGATCCTTAAATACTGATGACGACTTCTCGCTAAGGATCATATTAAAAATCTTAGCGCACTCATCGGTCAACTTTAACTGCAACTCTTTCTCGATCTCTTTGCGGACAGCATCTTTCGTGCGCTGAGCTTTATTGACAACATCTTCGGCTTCAGCCCGAGCCTTGTTCAAGACCTTCTGGCGTTCTTCTTTGGCCTTCTCTTCCCCCTCTTCCAGCATTTGCTTGACAAGCTTTTCAGCTTCAATCTTGCGTTTCTCAAGCTCTTCGTTGGCCTCTTTGATCTTTTGGTTCAATTCTGCCTGCTTTGCTCGAGCGGCTTCTGTTTCTGTATTAAGGCGTCGCACAGCCCCTTGTGTTGTTCCGATCAGAACCTTATGCAGAAAGAAAATGATAACGCCGGTAATAATAAAGTTAAGAACAATAAATTGAATGATTAGCATTAAACTCATACGAAGTCTCCTTTATCCGCCTTGCCCGTAATCAGACAGCACGTGATATAACACCGTTAACATGCCAAAAGAAATAACCTCAAGCGCAACAAGCTTTGCGATAATATTCGTTTGGATCGCCGGGGTCTTGCTGGGAAAACGACCAAGTCTGTCCATCAGCTTTGATCCTAAGATAGCTGTTCCAATACACGGCACACCCATAATAAACGTGAAGACCAAGAATAAAATAAGCATAGGCCCCATAAAACCCTCACCTTCCGAATAATTGAAAGATAACCAAGATAGCGATGATCGACAATGCTTCAACAAAAATAAGCATAATAATGATGCCCATAAAGATCTTTGATGCGGCCGATGGATTGCGACCCAACGCCTTGACGACCGCATAGCCTAGAACGGCAATAACAACCGAAGGCCCCATAACGCAGACAAACATAATCGAGATAATAAGAAATGTTTCACGCCATTGCATACGCGCCTAAGGCATTAACGCCTTACTCCTCCTTATCAACACTATAAGCAATATCATCCTCTTTTTTAACAATCTTTCTTTCTCGCGGCTGTGGTTCAATCAAAATAATACAATCATTTGCGAAAAAACGGACAATACCGGATTTGATGGGGATACTCTCCTTCCAATCGATAATGATGTTACCTGGCTGAAGAATACCTAAAACTGGAAAATGATAAGGCAACAACTCATATTCGCCTTGATCTCCGGTCAAAAAAACACTTTCAACTTCGTTTTCATAAACAAGCGCATCCGGGGTCATGACTGTTAACTTAAAAGTGATGCGATAGTGAGCCATAAACGACTACTTCTTGCCTCCACCCTTGCTGGATGTAGCCTGATCGAGAGCATCAACGCCCACAAATCCGCTCTCCTCATCTTCCTCATCCTTAGGACGCTTCTCCTGTGCTTCTTTGACATATTGAGCGAGGATCGCTGTCATCCTGCTTTCGATCTCCTCGGTCAGATCTCTTTTTTCTTTCAGCATCGCCACAAAATCTGGATCAGCTTTTTGAGCATAATCAAGAATCGATAATTGAAATTCCTTAACCTCAGGGATCGTGAGCTCATACAACAATTTTTTCTTAAGCGCATAAAGGATCATGACCTGAGCGGCCAGAGGCATCGGAGAGTCTTTATCCTGCTTAAGGATCTCGCTTAGAATCTCGCCACCTTTGAGCTGCTGCTGAGCCTCCTCTGACTGCCCAGAAGTTTTCAGCTTAGAAATGCGCATCAACTCCTTGTATTGCACGTACTCAAGACGCAGAGATCCGCTAAGTTTTTTGATCGCTTTCCACTGAACCTTGCTTCCTACGCGAGAAACGGAAAGGCCAAGGTCGACCGCTGGTTTCTGGCCTTCACCAAAGAGCGGAGTACTGAGATAGATCTGTCCATCGGTCATCGAAACAAGATTGGAGGAAATATAACCTGTCAAGTCACCCTCTAAGATCTCGACGATCGGAAAAAATGTGATCGATCCATTACCATGCGCTTTATCCATGTAAGCCGCACGTTCGATCATTTTGGAATGAAGATAAAAAATATCTCCAGGGTAGGAATCACGGCCAGGAGGACGTCCCAACAAAAGAGAGATCTCACGATAAGACCATGCGTGCTTGGTAAAATCGTCAAAACCAATAAAAACGTTTTGCCCTTTATGCATGAAATATTCTGCGATCGAACAAGCGACATAAGGTGCGAGATATTGCTGTCCCGGTGGCGCATTGGCGTTAGCGGCAACGATAAGGGAATAATTAAAAACTTCATGATCTTGAAAAAGCTGAACAACTTTTGCCAGCGCCGAACGGGCTTTGCCGATCGCGCAATAGATACAAATAATGCCTGTATGCTTCTGATTGAGAATCGTATCGGTGACAATGGTTGTTTTCCCTGTCATCTTATCCCCTAAGATCAACTCTCTCTGTCCAAGCCCAACAGGGATCATCGCGTCAATAACCTTGATCCCTGTCTCCAAGGTTTTGCAAAGAGGATCCCGTGTCAGAATCGAAGGAGCGTCGATAAAGATCGGATACATCGCGTCATGCTGCAATGGGCCCAATCCATCCAAAGGCTCACACAAAGGATTAACGATGCGTCCAATGAATTTATCACCAACGGGAGTATTAAAAGGCTCCAAAGATGCTATCGCCTTGTCGCCTGTTTTGATTTTTTCTTCCTCGCGCACGATCAAAACCTGCGCTTCTTCATCATCAAAACCGAGAATGATCCCTTCTGTTCCGTAACCAAAACGGATCAGCTGTCCGTTGATACATCGCTGAAAGCCACGCACGATCACAATGCAACCGCGGATGCAACGAACAATACCCTCTTCCGTGTATTTTAACGTATTCACGAATTTCTCCTCAAGAATGATAACTTATTATATCATGGTCATCCGGCAAGACTATAAGAAAGTAAAAAAAGTGCTCTAAGATTTCTTTGTGGTTTCGTCTTCTGGAGCGCCAACTTCTTTTAATTGGCCTTTTGTCTCCGCAGCGTTCTCTTCTCCCATATACTGAGATCGTGCGCGCCAAGTAAAGAAATGGATAGCAGTAAAAAATGCGACAAAAGCAAGGGTCCCCCAGATGATGCGCCAAGTTGCTGTGATTGTAGGACGAGTGCCGAAAAGAGCTTTAGAGATTGCAGCGATACCGCGCAGGGCCCGGATCTTCTGGAGCACGTTGGTGACCTTGCTCTTATCAAGATCTTCAAGTTTCTTTATGCGCTGGGCCGTAACAATCGCGAGCAATCTCTCAAGCTCTTTTAAGGTTTGGTCAGCTTCGCGATAACGCCCCCGATTAACTCGATAAACACCGATATCGTCTTTGACATCACGCTTAACATTTTGAGCGTCGCGTATCTGGTTAAGATTGCTAAAGATCTTTTCAGATAAGAAACTTGCGCTGCGCTCGTAGCTCTTGCCTTCTTCATTCTTGGTGATCCCATCAATGGCTTTTTTAGTACGATCCTCTAGAGAGTCAAGCATTGGCTTTGGGATATACCAGGTGTTGCGGATCATGATGATATAACGTTTTTTCTCTGAAGGAAGGAACTCCTCTTCTTTTGTTAAATAGCATTGCTTACGTTCAGGATCATAACGCACATCAAAACCTTGAGCGTCAACAATATCTGACAGACGCACTTCTTCTGGCAAATAGTGTTTATGAACGATCGTATTGTTTTCATCTTTT
This sequence comes from uncultured Planctomycetales bacterium, assembly GCA_964486675.1. Classification (GTDB taxonomy): domain Bacteria; phylum Omnitrophota; class Gorgyraeia; order Zapsychrales; family Aceulaceae; genus CALGLP01. The sequence continues at coordinate 15,117 of CAZAOD010000032.1, forward strand.
TTTGGATTTTCAACCTCAAGCACCATCTTTACGGTTCCCTCTTTTTCCGGCTCAGCAACGGCGGACTGAAGGTACTCAAGATTAAATGCGTTCTGTTTAAGTTCTTGCAGTGTCGCGAGATTCGCCCGATACTCCTCAATACGGCGCTCAACATTGGTCGCGAATTCATTCTGACGCCTTAAAATATAATCAAGCTTATCAACCATGATGCCTTGCAACATCATGGCAGAATCATATGATGGGGAATCTTTTAAAAGTTCGAGGTTCTTGCCCAGCTGATCCTTGATAATATCAATATCTGCCGGATCGATCTTCCAGACGTCTTTGACCTCGATCTTCAAAGTTTTTGACTCTTTGGGCTGAAGCAAGAAAGAACCTGATACATAGTATTGCGATCTTTCAAGATCAAAATCAACCTTCAGATCACCCGTGCTAACAATGTCCTCTGGCTTCAGCTCTGATGGCAAATAATATTTAACAGGAGTATCTTTTGCTCCTTCAGCCCCATTTACTGCCACTAAATTAATATAAAGATTTTGGGCATATGCCTGTCCCGCAACAGACAAAACAACAAAAATAATGACGCTCACAAAAAATAAAACGCTCTTCATTCTACGATTTCTCAATTATTCACCGCTTTCAAACCAGCTTTTAACAACAACATCCTGTTTGCCGATAGACTCTCGCAAAACATCAAGCTTTGTGTTGATCTCGTTAAGTTTTTCGCTGATCTTCTTGGGATCATTCGCATCTTCTTTTGATAACGGCTCAACAGCCATGCCATCCCCATCAACGCCTAACGATTTTGCGGATTCACCTAAGAAATCAGATAATTTTCCAAGCATTTCTGAAGCCATATTTCCTGTATCAAGTTGGCTCTCGGAAATCGCCTCAGAGGCGATCTTAAGCTCATCCATGGCAGCATCTAACTGCTTCAATTTACCATAAACAGTGGGTGTTACACCTTTAGCGCCGACTTCTGTGCGGATACCTTGGGCTTCTCCCAACGCAGCTTCGGCGCTGCTTTTTGCTTTATCAACATTTTCCTTAATATCTCTCAATAAAGCTAGCTCGCTAAACAGGGTTTCAGAATCGGCATCATCCGAAGTACCGACGAGCAGCTCAAGCGTGTCAACATAGCTTGAAATATCGTTCAAGAATCCAAATACCGTATCAGAGCCGATATCGGTTGTCGTTCCAAGATTTGTTTGCAGGGCCTCAACGATCGTATTAATATCATTGATCTTTGATAGATCTAAGCTGGCCAATTCATCGACGACCTCACCCAGTTGATCAAGTCCTTCGATTGATTGAACCGCTGAATAAACCTGGGCGATCTTTCCAAATAATGTTTGAGCAGAAGAGGAATCTCCCGGCAATCCAATCTTTTCAACCGCCGTATTAATTGTCTGGCACAAGGTCAAGACACTATTTACGCTCGTAACAAGCGTTTGTGCGTTGTTCGCAAGATAAGCGATACCGTCCCAGTTGATGTTCGCGCTTGTCATTGCGGCCAAATCACTCCAGTTGATGCCCGCATGGCTTGTCATGCCCATGTCAACCCAATTAATACCCGTTCCTGACATATATGAAATATCGTCCCAGTTAACATCTGCCGTCGTCATAGCCGCTAGATCATCCCAATTAACACCTGCCTTTGTCATTACCTGGAAATTATTCCAGTTGACCCCAACAATGGTCATTTGGGCAAAATCAAACCAATTAACGCCTGTTTCAGTAAGCACTTGTAAATCGTTCCAGTTCACACCCGCCTCGCTTAAAGTACCAATATCAACCCAATTAATACCTGCATCCGACAACATACCAACATCAATCCAGTTAATGCCGGTTTTGCTCAAGTTGCCAACATCTGACCAATTGATACCCGCGCGTGTCAACCCGACAACATCAAACCAATTAACACCAGATCTTGATAGTGCTGCGAGATCACTCCAGTTCACGCCCGCGCCAGACAAAGCACCAAGATCCTCCCAATTGATACCTTTGGTTGTCAAATTGTAAATATCATTCCAATTAATACCTTGCCGAGTCAAGCGATTAATATCAACCCAGTTAACTCCTGTAACGCTTAAAGCTTGCAAATCAGTCCAATTGATCCCAACGGAAGATAAAATCTGGATATCTACCCAGTTAATGCCTCTGCCGCTTAATGTGGCGATATCAAGCCAATTAATACCTTGTGTTGACATGTCGTAAAGATTAAGCCAGTTGACGCCCTGATTAGTGAGAACATTGACATCTGACCAGTTGATGCCTTTAGAGGACAAGTCATAAATGCTAGTCCAGTTTGTTCCTTGACTTGACAATGAATAAATGTCAATCCAATTAATACCTTGAGATGATAAATCATAAACACTTAACCAATTAATTCCAGACTTCGAAAAGAGATCAATATCCACCCAGTTAATACCCTGGCGAGTTAAGACATTGACATCTGACCAGTTGATACCTTTAGCGGAGAGATCGTAGACCGATAGC
>CAZAOD010000033.1:0-13087 GCA_964486675.1 uncultured Planctomycetales bacterium
CTGGTGTGGACCAATCCCCGTTACAGCCAGCAAAAAAAGATCATCGTTTCTGCGTTGATCATTGCGGCAACAATGCTGATGGTCTATGCCACTGGCACCATGATGAAGCAGATACAGGATCAATACAAAATGTTGTTCTGATCCTTGTGGTACATGTGCTACCCTCAGTAGATCCCGCATTAAGGCTCTTCTTTCTTTTTTAAAATTCCTTGTAAAACTCGTCTAAAAACACGTATAATAAAATCATCAGCTATTATTACGCACGGAAAGGAAAGTGTGGCAAAAGACCTTTTGCATCAAGATCATGCCGATGAGGGCCATCGATCTGCTCACGAGACGTCGCTGGGAAAAGATTTTTTTATCGTGGCCGTAGGTGTTATCCTGATCTCGTTGGCATTCTTGTTGTTCGGATCGATCTCTGGCCTTGGGCTTAAAGCTGATTTTCCGCGTGTCAGCACGCCTGTGATCGATGATTATGGCAATCCGATCAATGTCCCGGAGGCGGATATTGACTCGGGTACCGCGTATGGATTTTTTCGGATAGGTATTTTGTCTGGACTTGTTGCGGTCATTGTTTTTTTGGCGACATTCATTTTGTTGCGATGGTCTAAGAAGTTCAATAAGCAGATGATGCCGCATCAGGACAGGGCAAAGGATGCTTCTCAGGCAGACCCTTTACGGTAAAACATGTATTTCTTTTATCTTCAAGTAGCCCAGAGCAAAAAAGGTGCGCAATGGATTTTTTTACCTTACCACGCTTATTAGTTATTTTTTTCGCGATCTTTGGTGCCTTATTGGTTTTCATGTGCTTTTTGTTGGCAAAAAGAGCCATGAGCGCCAGTAAAGACCGTTCTCAATACAAGAGTCAGAAGATTGTTAAGAATTATTATGAAGATAGTGGAAAGCAGATCAAAGATTCGACGATCAGTGGCCAGCTGATCAAGCGCTGGAAAGAAAATTCTCAGTCCTGGAAAGATTTCTTGGAGTGATCTTGACCGTTTAGCAGGCCCACCTCTTTGCCCGGCCTGGGCTTCTCATATGCGCGACCGGCCTTCCTTATGATAGAAAATCCGATTTTTCATTTTGAAAAAGCTTGATTTTTCAAAAGCTTTCCGATAAAATACTCGCTCTATGTCTCACGAAAATTTCATGGAAAAAATAGTTTCTCTCTGTAAGCGTCGCGGCTTTATTTTTCAGTCCTCAGAAATTTATGGCGGCTTGGGAAGCGTTTGGGATTATGGCCCCTTAGGCGTTGAGCTTAAGCGCAACGTTAAGGACGCGTGGTGGAAAGCAGTTGTTCATCGTCGTGACGATGTCGTGGGCTTAGATGCTGGCATTTTAATGCATCCCAACACTTGGCGGGCATCAGGGCATGCCGAGAATTTTTCTGATATCCTCGTTGATTGTCGATCCTGCAAAAAACGTTTTCGCAAAGACCATATCGGCGACACCTGCCCGGAATGTGGCAGCAAGGATTTTACCGATGGGCGAGCCTTTAATCTGATGATGCAGACGCATTTGGGCGCGGTGGAAGATGAGAATAGCCTTTGTTATCTTCGTCCTGAGACCGCCCAAGGGATCTTCGTTAATTTTGCCAATGTTGTTGACACGACACGCAAGCGCCTGCCGTTCGGTATCGCGCAGATCGGTAAATCCTTTCGCAATGAGATCACGCCGGGCAATTTCGTTTTTCGCACACGTGAATTTGAGCAGATGGAGATCGAATATTTTACGGACCCAGCGGACGCCGAAAGGATCCACAGCGAGTGGGTGCAGGCACGATTTCAATGGTATCTTGATCTAGGCATCCGAAAAGAATATTTACAGCTGCGTCCCCATGGCGCGGACGAATTGGCGCATTATGCCAAGGCGTGCACGGATATTGAATATCGATTTCCTTTTGGATGGGCAGAGCTTGAGGGGGTCGCCAACCGCACGGATTTTGATCTTCAACAGCACTCAAAATTTTCGGGCAAGGACCTGCAATATCAAGACAATATTTCCGGTAAGAAATTTTTCCCGTACATCATTGAGCCGTCCGGCGGCGTGGATAGGGCGACCTTGGCCTTCTTGACGGACGCTTACCATGAAGAGACGGTCAATGATGCCACGCGCGTTGTTCTTCGCTTGAGCAAGGCATTGACACCCACGAAGATCGCAGTACTTCCGCTCTTGAAAAAGAACACAGAAATTGTTACAATGGCAAAACGTATCAAGGCGGATCTCTCCAAAAGTTTTGTGACCGTCTATGATGACACAGCGGCTATCGGCAAGCTTTATCGCCGCCAGGATGAAGTTGGAACATTTTTTTGCGTGACAGTTGATGTTGACTCCTTAAGCGATCAGTGCGTGACGGTCCGGCACCGTGACACCATGGCGCAGGAACGCATCCAGGCAGATCAGCTCAAAGAATATTTCGTACAACAATTCTCAACTTAATTAACAGTTAGAAAGGGTAGGGGTAGAAGCAATGGCTGGCAAAACAAAGAAGTATGTGTATTCGTTCGGTGGCGGTAAAGCGGATGGCAATGAATCCATGAAAAATCTCCTGGGCGGCAAAGGCGCGAACTTAGCCGAAATGGCAGGGAATAAGAATTTAAAGCTCCCTGTTCCTCCAGGATTCACGATCACGACCGATGTCTGTACGTATTATTACGCGAATAAAAAGAAATATCCCGCAGAGCTCAAAGCCCAGGTCAAAGCCGCGATGGCAAAGGTTGAAAGCGTGATGGGAAAGAAATTCGGCGATGTTAATGATCCTTTACTGATGTCTGTTCGTTCCGGCGCTCGAAGGTCCATGCCGGGCATGATGGACACTGTTTTAAATATTGGGCTTAATGATGACACGATCAAGGGTTTGATCAAGAAGACCAACAATCCGCGCTTTGCGTATGACGCGTATCGTCGACTTGTCATGATGTACGCGGATGTTGTTATGGAAAAAGCCGCGGGCCGCGATCCTGCCAGAGGAAAAGGGATCCGTAAGCTTATGGACGAAAAGCTTGAAGAGCTCAAGCATTCAAAAGGATACAAGCTTGATACGGACCTTTCAACTGAAGACTTAAAGCAGCTTGTTGCTGATTTCAAAGAAATGGTCAAAAAAGAGATCGGCATCGCTTTCCCTGAAAAACCTGAAGATCAACTGTGGGGCGGCATCGGCGCTGTGTTCATGTCGTGGAACGGCAAGCGCGCGATCGAGTATCGCCGTATCGAGCGTATCCCTGATGAGTGGGGTACAGCGGTCAACGTGCAATCCATGGTTTTTGGCAATATGGGCAACAACTCCGCGACCGGCGTTGCGTTCACGCGCAACCCTGGAACAGGTGAGAATTATTTCTATGGGGAATATTTAGTGAACGCTCAGGGTGAAGATGTTGTGGCTGGTATCCGTACACCCGCTCCGATCAATGATCAGAGCAAGAACGACCAAAGTCGCAATTTGACGACTTTAGAAAAATTCATGCCCGCGATCTACAAAGAACTGTTCGATATCCAGAAAAGGCTTGAGAAGCATTATAAGGATATGCAGGATATCGAGTTTACCATCGAGAATGGCAAGCTTTTTATGCTGCAGTGCCGCGTTGGAAAGCGCAATGGTACAGCGGCCGTTCGAATGGCTATTGATATGTATAAGGAAAAGTTCATTGACGCGGCGACCGCTGTCAAGCGCGTTCCGTCGCATCAGCTTGTCGAACTTCTTCTGCCGATGACAGACCCTAAAGTAGAAGCTGCCACAAAAGTTATCGCCAAAGGTCTTCCGGCCGGTCCTGGCGGGGCTGCAGGAAAAGTCGTGTTCTCGTCCTCTGAGGCTGTTAAATGGGCAGAGCGCGGCGAAAAAGTGATCTTAGTCCGCGAGGAAACCTCTCCGGAGGATGTTGATGGTATGCATAAATCCGAGGCGATCCTTACATCAAAAGGCGGTATGACCTCTCACGCGGCGTTAGTTGCGCGCGGATGGGGAAAATGCTGTATCGTCGGATGCGAGGGCCTTGTGATCGCGGATGATGAAAAATCATTTACGACCAAGAACGGTGTTGTCGTTAAAGAAGGCGATTGGATCACCTTAAACGGTACTAAAGGCGTTGTCTATGCTGGAAAGCTGCCGCTTGTTGATCCTGACTTGGAGCATAATGACTCGTTCAAAGAACTTATGAAATTGTCTGATAAGTTCAGAGTCTTAAAAGTCCGCACCAATGCGGATACGCCTAAGGATACCAAAAAAGCTATTGAATTTGGTGCTCAAGGCATTGGCCTTTTCCGTACAGAGCACATGTTCTACGGCGAGGGAAGCGACAAACCGTTGTTCTTGTTGCGCAAGATGATCATGTCCAAGACCGTGGAAGAGCGCAAAGCCGCATTGGCTGAACTCTCCGTATTCGTTAAAAGCGATATTAAGGCAACGATGGAAGCCTTGAATGGTTATCCGATCACGATCCGCTTGCTGGATCCGCCGCTACATGAGTTCGTTCCTCATAGCGAAGATAAGATCGCGGATATGGCCAAGGAGCTTGGGATCAGCGTTGATGAAGCTAAAAAACGCGGTGAAGGCCTCAAAGAAAGCAATCCGATGATGGGCCATCGCGGTGTTCGATTAGGTGTTACTTATCCAGAGGTGACCGAAATGCAGGTCCGCGCGATCCTCGAGGCTGCTGCAGAGCTCGTGAAAGAAGGCAAGAAAGTTAATCCAGAGATCATGATCCCGGTCACGTGCACGGAAAAAGAGTTGTTGGATCAAAAAGTGATCGTCACAAGGATCTATCAGGAAACGTGCGCAAAGTATAATCTGAAGAAATTCAATTATATGTTCGGAACGATGATCGAGATCCCTCGTGCCGCGCTTCAAGCAAATAGAATGGCTGAAGTGGCCGAGTTCTTTAGCTTCGGCACTAACGATCTCACTCAGATGAGCTTCGGTTTTTCTCGGGATGATATTGGAGGTTTCTTGCAGGATTATATCGGCAAAAAGATCCTGCCGGATGATCCATTCCAGACTATCGATCAAGATGGTGTCGGTGAGCTGATGAAGATCGGGATCGAACGTGGTCGTAAAACAAAAAAAGACCTCAAGGTCGGTATTTGCGGTGAACACGGTGGAGATCCTAAGTCTGTTGAGTTTTGCCACGATATCGGCATGAATTACGTGTCTTGTTCGCCGTTTCGCGTGCCGATCGCTCGTTTGGCAGCTGCTCAGGCCGCGTTGAACAACCCTAAAAAAGGAAGAAAATAAAACGTGGATCCGATTCGCGCGTATTTTAAAGATGTCCGGGAGATCCCTTTATTGACCCCTGAGGAAGAGGTTGATCTTGCTCAGCGCATCAAAAAAGGGGACCCGCAAGCGCGCGAACAGATGATCAAAGCTAATCTGCGTTTGGTCATTAGCATTGCCAAACGTTATATGAACCTCGGGATCCCTTTGAGTGATCTGATCGAAGAAGGCAACATCGGTTTGATGCGTGCCGTCGATAAATTTGATCACACAAAGGGATTCCGCTTTTCGACCTATGCCGCCTGGTGGATCAAGCAGAGTGTTTCCCGCGCGATCGTCGATCAAGGGAAGATGATCCGTATCCCCGTCTACATGAACGAGGAACTGGCTAAGTACAAAAAAGCTGTCGAAGCGCTCACGCATAAGTTGCGACGAAAACCACGGGTTGCCGAGATCGCCAAGAAGATGCAAGTCGGCGTCGATAAGGTCCGAGAGTTCAGTCAGTGTGTCACGAAAATGTCCAGCTTGGACGCGCCGATCGGCGAGGACGGAGAAGGGCAATTCATTGACATTGTCGAAGATACCAGTATTGAAGCGCCCCATGAGGAGTTGGAAAATTTCTTGAATAAAGAGCGCACGATGGATCTGCTGGAGATGATGTCTGATCGTGAGCGCGAGGTGTTGGAGCTGCGCTACGGCATCGTAGATGGAGAGAAAAAAACTTTAGCGCAGATCGCGGACAAGCTCGGCGTGTCGCGCGAGCGTATTCGTCAAGTCGAGGTTGCGGCCATTAAAAAATTACGAAAATACTTTAAACATCAAGACGAGGATCAAGAAGAAAATGTTTCTACGGAAGATAGCGAAGTTTAAGCATTCCCGAGCGCGCCAAGGGGCAAGAACATTCGCGCTCATCATGCCACGGTTCGAGGATCTTGACCATTCCTTTTACGCGGAAGAGATCCTTAAGGGCGTTGGGCTAACAGCCAGCCGTTTACGTGTTGATATCCTGCTGCATGTCACTGAACGCTACGATCATCAAGACTGGCTTCATAGCAAGCTGGTCAATCCTGATATCGTTGATGGGATCATTTTTGCGGATATTGACAACGATGTGGAAACCCTGCAAAAAGTGATCGCCACAGGTATCCCGTATATCGTGCTGAATAATATGTTTAAAGAACCTATCAACAGTATCGCTGTTGATAATTTCAAAGCCGCTTTTGATGTGGTCGATCATTTGATCAAGTCTGGCCATCGACGGATCGCTATTATCGCTGGAGACCAGCGCACGCAGGCCGGACGTCTTCGCCTGGAAGGATATCAAGAAGCGCTTTTAGCGCATGATATCGTTATTAATAAAGATTACATTAAATATGGTGATTTTTTGCGCACACCCTCACGCAAGGCCACCCAAGAATTGCTTGCCTTAACTGAGAGGCCGACGGCTATCTTTGCCTGCTCGGATGTGATGGCCCTTGAGGTCATGGCGGAGGCTAAGGCCAAATCGATCGCTGTTCCCGCGGATCTATCGATCGTTGGATTTGATGATAATCCGATCAATATCCACAGCACGATCAAGCTTGCGACTGTCGCGCAACCTTTGAAAGAGATGGGGCGTCTCGGCCTTGAGAAGTTGAACATGATCTGCGATGGAAAGATCGATGTCCCGGTCCAGGCCATGCTAACGACAAAGCTGATCGAACGAGAATCTGTTGCAAAAATAGCCTAACACAAGGATCACGCTATGAAAACCCTACAACTAAGCTCTTGTATCCGCGACATTCCTGATTTTCCAAAGAAAGGCATCCTCTTCAAGGACATAACGACCTTGCTGAACAACAAGCAGGCGTTCGCGCGGTCCATCGATCTTTTGGCAAAAGAGTTTCAAGGTAAACGTATCGATCATGTCATATCCATCGAGTCCAGGGGTTTTATTTTTGGCGCGGCATTAGCCTACAAGCTTGGTGCCGGCTTTGTCCCTGTCCGTAAAAAAGGAAAGCTTCCTGGGAAAACAAAGCAGGTAAGCTATCAATTAGAATACGGTACGGATACCCTGGAGATCCATGATGATGCTATCCCGCGCGGGTCCCGCGTGATCATTGTTGATGATCTTCTAGCCACAGGAGGAACGGTCCGGGCTGTTACCAAGCTTTTGAGATCATTTCAGGCCAAGGTGGTCGGTATCGCGTTCTTGATCGAGCTAACGTTCTTAAAAGGCCGCTCAAAGTTAAAAGGCTATTCCATTCACGCTCTGATCCAATATTAAGACAAGCTTCTTATGAAGCGTCTCAGCCATCAGCTCTCTTTCCTAAAAAAGTTCTATCAGCCTATCGCTATTATTTGTATCGCGATTGTCACATTCATTACCTTTGCCCCATCTTTGAAAGGGGAGTTGCTGCATTGGGATGATAACGTGCATTTAACGGAAAATCGTTTTGTCAGGGGGCTTTCACCGCAGTATTTAAAAGAAATATTTACTCAACGCGTTAATAATACCTACCATCCTCTGACAACGCTATCCTTCGCGATCGAGTATTATTTTGTCGGCTATCGGCCGTTCTTGTATCATCTCAACAATCTTCTTTTGCATATTGGCGTCGCGATCCTGATCTACTTCTTTTTACGGCAGTTACATTTTTCTATAACGATCGCGGCTGTAGCCACGCTCTTTTTCTCTTTGCATCCCACACGCGTTGAATCCATCGCCTGGGTCACAGAGCGCAAGGATGTCCTGTACGCGTTTTTTTATATGCTGGGACTTTTATCCTATATCCGCTATCGCAAAGCGCAGGATGGACGATTCTATTGGTTGTCGGCTTTTCTGTTCTTGCTGAGTATTTTGTCAAAGGCCATGGCGTTAAGTTTTCCGTTGATCTTGCTTTTGCTGGATTGGTATCAGGGCCAAAAGATCGATAAAAGAACCCTGCTCGAGAAGGTTCCGTTCTTTTTGATCGCGATCATTGTCGCGGGGGCAACGTATATGAAGTTCGCTCGGATACCGATCTATAATCATTATGAAGCTTTGATGATCTGGCCATGGACGCTCGCGTTTTATATCTGTAAGTTTTTTTATCCAGACATCTTGATCCCCGTATACGATATCGCGTACCCGGTCTCCATCCTGAACCCAGAATACTTTGTGTCATTCTTGATCGTTTTTGGATTGATCTTATGTCTTATTTTTGGGCATCGGCATCGCTGGTTCATTTTTTCATTTGGTTTTTTCTTTTTGTCCATCTTTTTTTTGCTCAGGCTTGATTATGGGTTTGACTCGCAGCCTGTCGCGGACCGATTTTTATATCTGCCGTCTTTGGGATTTAGCATAGGGCTGGCCTTTGCCGTGACAAAGATCTTGGAGCTTAAGATCGGCGCGCAGAAGGTATTGCGCTGCGCCTTGGGGATTTTTGTTGTTTGCATATTGATCGCTTTTGGCGTGATAGCGCATCTGCAGTGTCATATTTGGAAAAATGATGATACGCTCTGGTCCCATCAAGCGATGTATAGCGTTAGCAATCCTATTTCAACGAACAATCTTTCCTTGTCCTTTGAGGTCGGATTCCGCAAAGATATTTTTGAAAAAGATGTAGCTGTGCTCAAAGAAAAGATCGCCCAGGACCCTGAATACGTGGAAATGCTTAAGAAGCGATCACGTTTTCGGTCGCTTAAAGAGATCATTGATGTGCACAGTTTAGCCGAAAGACGATTTTTACTCTTGCATAAAGCGTTGAGCGGACAGAACGTTATTTGCGAGCCGATCGTTAATCTGGCGGATCTCTACGCGCGCATTGGATTCCCGGAGATCGCTATTGATTACTATTATTGGGCGATCAGCGAAAACCCTGACTATATGAAGGCGCATTATGATCTGGCGCATCTTTACGCGGATCTGGGCAGAGATAAAGAATCCATTGACAAATATTGGCAGGCGCTACGCTTAAAAAAGATGGATTCATCGGCATGCGGAAAGGTCATTGGCGATCTTAATGAGATCATCGAAAAACGGCGCAAAAAAGGAGAGGACGCCAGTGCCTTTGTGCGTGAGCGTGAAATTTTGTATGTGTATTTACGAGACCTGACCCTTCAAGGCGCGCAAGAGACCATGGATGCCTATGCCCTGGCCATTGCCTACGAGAATATCAGGGATTGGGATGCGGCAGCGAACGCGTATACGAAAGCTATCAAGGAGGATCCTCAAGACCTTGAGCGGGTTCTGGCTTTGGGCAATATTTATCTTCAGAAGGGAAGTTATGATATGGCCATCAGAGCCTATGAGCAGGTTTTGGAGCGTGACCCCAAGAACGAGAAAGCATATTTAAATTTAGGTGTTGTTTTTGATCACTTGAGGCAATATGAGCGATCAGTGGAATATTATCAGCATGTATTGGCGCTGTCAGAGGATCGCGCGTTAGCGTATTGCAATTTAGGGCACGCCTATCAAAGTTTGGGAAAATATAATGATGCGATCGAGGCTTATCAAAAGGCTGCTGAAATCAAGCCAGACTACGATACGGTTTATTATGATATGGGTAATGTTTGGCTGAAACTCAAAGATATCGCAAAGGCCCAAGAGGCGTACCTAAAGGTTTTAGAGATCAATCCACGTCATGCGAACGCCTTGATGAATCTTTCGATCGTTTTGTTCTATCAAAAGAAATTTCAGGAGGCAAAAGATCTTTGCCAAAGGGCGCAAAACTTAGGAGTCAGGCCGCCTAAGAGATATTTACAAGCTTTGAAATATTATTTGGAAAATCCAGACGCGCCATGGCAAAGCGTGAAATAGCTTGTTGACTTTTTTGTGAGGGTGTGGGAAAGTAAAAGAAATTTTGGTCTTTGAGTATTTTGGAAAATAAGATTTGCGCCCTGCTTCACTTTCTAAAAGTTTCGTGGATGAAAGTGAAGCGTGCGCATTTCCTTGAGTTTTTAATTTAGGAAAATGCGCCTTGCTTGCAATTGTCCTTGATTTTGAAACTGAGGAAATTGAAGCAGGTGCAAGTCTTCTTTGACATTTACATTAATGCGCCGTGACCAAATTTTCCTTGTAGTCTATAGAGGAAATTTGGACCGGTGCAAATTCCGCTAAAATCCTCACTAAGGAAATTTGCGCCTGTAGCTCAGATGGATAGAGCGCGGCTCTCCTAAGGCCGGCGTGGGCGGTTCGAATCCGCCCAGGCGCATATTTTCCTAAAATAACTCATAGATGAAATATGCACGTCTCGATTCCTCTTGTGTTTTAACCAGGGAAGATCGAGTCAGGCGCATTTTTTGCCCTTTGGGCAAAAAATTGAGTAATTGAAAATCGAAAATCGAGCAAATAAAAGAGATTTTCTATTACGTTCCATTCTCAATTCTCGATTTTCAAAAAATTTAAAAATTGATCGACTATTAAAGGACCTTCGATTATCGATTATCAAAGCTTATGGCATTCATATTTGAAAATTTAGATGTCTATAAAAAATCCGTTGACTTCGCAGACAAGATTTCCTCTTTGGCTGAGAAATTTCCGAAGGGGAATTACTATATTGTAGATCAGCTAAGCAGAGCGGCACTGTCCATCTCGACTAATATTGCCGAAGGAAACGGTAAATATCATAAAGCAGATCGCATTAATTTCTTTCGTATCGCACGTGGATCAGCTTTTGAATGTGTGCCTATTATCGAGATTTGCAAGCGAAAATCTTTTCTTGGCGATCAAGAAGCCTGCATCCTTAAGAAAGAACTTGAAGATATCTGCAAAATGCTATCGGGACTTATGAATTACTAGAAAGAACGGTTTTGCCCGATCTCCCTACAATCTCCCCGCTTTCAGCTCCCATAAATCCTATATATATTATTAAAATTTTTCTATTTTTTGTTGACATTGCCGAGGCCTTATGCAAGAATATCAACAACTGAACCCAGAGACGATCTAAGACTAAGCAAGAAAGGAGGGGATGAAAGACCAACTGCTTCTGGCTCGTCGCCACCCTGGGAAATAGATACGATATATCTCGAGTTTTTAAAACTCATTTTTTACATATAAATGGCTGGTAATAATCTCTAAAACTAAAAGGAGACTATCAATGAAAAAGTTATTGATCGCAGTATTGTTGGTGGCAGTCATGGCTGTCCCAGCATTTGCTAGCGTCCAAAACATCAAGGTTAGCGGGGATCTTAAGGCTACATCCGTTCTTCGCAACAACTTTGATCTTGGAAAAGGCGCTATCAATCAGCACCAGAATGATGTTCTGTCCTATGCTCGCATCCGAATCGATGCAGATTTGACAGATAACGTATCCACAACGATCCGCCTGCTCAACGAAAGAGCATGGGGCGATGACGCGTCAGGTACAACAACAGAAAATGTTGATGTCGACCTCGCCTATGTTCAGTTAAGAGAGATGCTTTATTCTCCTTTGACTGTGACATTGGGTCGTCAAGAGCTCAACTACGGAAATGGTTTTATCGTTAGCTCAAGCGGTCCAAATAACACAGCAGTTGGCACATTAGCTTCTATTGCTGATGATCTCTCTATGAGAGGCAGTATGGATGCTATCAAATTAGTGTTCAACTACGATCCGTTGACTATTGATACCTTCGCCGCTATTGTTGATAGCAATACGGTCGGTTTCTATGGTGAAGATAAAACTGATGACGTTAACCTCTATGGTATCAATGCAAACTATAAGTTTTCTGATAAGTACAATTCAGTCGCAGAAGCTTATTTCTTTGCAAAGATGGATCATAGCTCATCAGCGGTGGCATCAGGTGATGCTCGCAAAAAAGATGCAGTTTATGTTCCTGGTTTCCGTGTCAGCACAAATCCTATCAAGGGTTTAAACTTGCAAGGCGAAATGGCTTGGCAAGGAGGAACATATCAGTTTACTAGCGGCACCGATAGCGTAAAACGTGAAGCTATGGGTATGCAGTTCATCGCAAGCTATCTTCTTCCTTTCGAGAAGACTGCTAAGTATGAACCAGTTGCAACCTATGCTTATACCTACGTATCAGGTGACAAGGATCTTTCTTCCGCTGGAAACCCTGGCAAGAAGATGAAGGGTTGGGATCCTATGTTCGAGAACGTAGCTGGTGGCAAGATTTACAATTCATTGTTCGATCTTACCAACGTTCACGTGAACGAGTTTTCTTTATCAGCTAAACCAGTTCAAGACGTAACTGCAAAGTTAACTTGGACGATGTTAGCTTTGGACAAGAAATTGATCAGCAGCACATGGACAAGAACATTGCCGGATGGCGATTCTGTTGTTTTCGGTGTCAAGACCGACAAGAAGAACCTAGGTAATGAGATTGACCTAGACTTAACCTATGATTACACAGAAGATGTGTCCATTGGCTTAAGTGCTGGCTGGTACATGCCTGGCAATCTTTTCACAGGTGAAAACGAAAAGACTGCAAGCCAGTTATTGACCAGTATGTCTGTTGCTTTCTAATTTGTTGAAGATAAATTAGAAAGAGTTGTTTTTGAGCCCCGCCGAAACTCGGCGGGGCTCATTATTTTATCCCTTCTAAAGATTTTCCATATTTTCCTTTTCAGCTTATCTTTCTCTGGTATGATAAATATAAAATTATAAGTATTTAACACAATATATTGTGTAAAATGCCATCCATAGGCCACGGGTCAAATCTGAAGATGGACAAAGAAGAGATCTATGAGCATCTTGCTCAAGTCTACTTAGGCAAGAAAGCTCAAGATAAGCCAGATATTAAAAAAAAGTTCTCTGCTGCAAAACATGCTAAGGCGATTTTAACACTGATAGCTGTTTGCGTGATCTTTTACAGCTTGACCGCGTTCCTTTATCGTCGGCATGATTTTAAGGCGAGTATCATTTTTGCTTTGAATAACTCACCGATCCGTGTGAAGTACGACCTTAACGATCCATTCCC
>CAZAOD010000033.1:13097-16205 GCA_964486675.1 uncultured Planctomycetales bacterium
AAAGATTTTTCTATTACCATTCCGCCAACGGCTGATATCGCAAGATATAAGAACCTCAATTTTTCTATCCGAGGGCTGGAAGAAGGCTATCCAGATGTCGTACGCATCGTCCTGAAGAATAAAAAGAATGAAACAGCTTTTCAGTATATCAAGGATGTGAACCTAAAGTGGCAGCAGGCGAGTATGCGCCTAGAGGATTTTTCTGGGATCTCAGACTGGTCGACTTTAAGCGAGGTATCTTTTGTCCTGGAAGGTTGGAACGTGAAGAAGAAAAAAGGGATCATCTTAATCGATGACATTTGTTTTTCAAAGTAACCCTGCTTCAACGCGATGGGGTTATTTTGCCAAAGAACACAAGAGATTTTTCAGGTAAAAATGAGCTGCGCAAGCAAGCACAGCTAAAAAAGAAGGGGAAAGATCTAATGCGCATTATCAGTATCGCTAATCAAAAGGGTGGGTGCGGCAAAACGACAACCGCGATCAATCTGTCTTCAAGCCTTGCGCTCAATGGCAGAAAGGTCTTGCTCGTAGACCTTGATCCCCAGGCGCATGCCTCGTTGGGGCTTAATGTTCAGTCACAGCACAGTATCTATAACGTGATCTCGCGCATTGCTCCCCGAAAGCTATCCTTAGAGCAGATCATTGTTCGCGTTCAAGATCAGTTTGACTTAGCGCCATCTAATGTCCTCTCCGGCACGCTTGAGCAGGAGCTGGCGGATGAGATCGGCCGAGAGCTGAAGCTAACAACCATTTTATCAGGATTAAAAGGATATGATTATGTCATCATCGATTGTCCGCCTAATTTAGGCTTCTTAACGATCAATGCCTTGCGCGCTAGCAGCGAGGTGATCATTCCGGTGGAAGCAAGCCGGTTTTCCATGCAAGGGGTTGAGCGGCTCATTGATATCATTCAGTTGGTCAAGGACAGGCTGAATCACGCGATCGAATACCGTGTACTTGTCACGATGTTCGATTCACGGCTTCGCCATTCGTTCGATATGCTGGAAAAGATCAGAACGGATTTCTCCAGGAATCTTCTAGGGACGATCATTCACGTGAACGTGAAACTCAAGGAGTGCGTTGCCAACGGCTCGACCGTTGACGCGTTCGACAAATATTGCCGGGGCGCTAAGGATTATTATAGCCTATCTAAGGAGCTGATCACTATGGAAAAAAAGCCAGCCGAAGTTTCTTTTAGCCCTTTGTCAACACAGATGAAGCAAGTCGTCAAAGAAAAGGTGAAGGATTTGATCTCAACGACATTTTCTTTTGTTGCTCCCGAAGCCCAATCCGTTTATGTGGCAGGTGATTTTAATAATTGGTATATAGATGAGTCATCGCGACTGCAAAAGAATGGTGATCGCTGGCAAGCCAAGTTTGATCTTAAGCCAGGGGTTTATCAATATCGCTTCATTGTTGACGGTCAATGGCAGGAGGACCCGCGCAATCCTCGCTGTATCAAGAATATTTTTGGTGATTCCAATTCAATTATCGAGGTGAAAGCATGACCCATCCAGAACAAGAACAACAGATCAAGGAAGGCAAGGTTTTCGCGATCTTAGGGTATCTGTGGATCTTGTGTATTATCCCGCTTGTCTTCAAGAAAGAGAATTTTTTTGTCCTTGATCATGCGCGTCAAGGTTTGGTGATCTTTATTGGGGTCGTGGCGATCTTTATCTTTAGCATCGTTTTTCCTTGGCTATTAAGGCCAGGCCTTTTCTTTTTTGGGGTGTTGTCATTGTGGGGCATCCTAGAATCCTTGCAGGGCAAGGATCTGCGCATCCCGATCATTCGTGATTATGCGGACAAGATCACTCTATAGCGAGGCCTAGAGATCATGCCGGATCTAAAAAGGCTTTTTTCTTTTCCTCCATCGCGAAATTATGTTGATGTGACCCACGCGCGTGTGCCTGGAAAAAAGAAGAAAGCAAGATCTTTGAAGATCAAAAAGAGCAAGCTTATCGTCAAGCCTATTATCCGAAAGATAAAAAGAACCATCAAGGCCGCTTCGGCGCTGCGCAGCGCTAAGAATAAACGGCCAAAAAAGATCACAGCGCCTTCCCGGAAGCCTAAACCGTTAAAAATAAAGAAGCCGATCGTTGTTGCAAAAGTGACCCATTTTTTTGATAAGATCCAGGTCGCGATCCTCAGCGTCAAGCAACCTATCAAGGTAGGTGACACGGTCCGCTTTAAAGGCGTCAGGACCGATTTTACACAGCGCTTGGATTCTCTGCAGATCGACCATAAGCCCGTTCTCGCAGCGAAGAAAAAAGATGAGATCGGTGTTAAGGTTAGGTCTCTTGTCCGTGTTGGGGATATCGTGCTTTTTGAAGGAGACGCGAAGTAGTGGAAGCGTTGACTGACCTTCTTTCTCAGAGTATCGTTTTTATGCTCCCGGTGTGGGCGGCTAATATTGTTTGCAATCTTCTGCACTTTGCAAAAAAGCACTGTAGAGTTATAGATATCGCGGCAGACCTTGGGAAGAACTTCTTTGATGGAAAGCGGATCACTGGCGACGGCATTACTTGGATAGGACTTATTTTGTGCCTTTTATCGGCAGGGTGTATAGGTTGGCTGCAAGGTCGGGGCGCAGATGGGATCTTGTTGGGGCTTGGCGTCTGGTTTGGGGGAGGGGTAGGAAGCTTTATCAAAAGACGTTTCTCGCTTTCTCGGGGAGATTTCTTCCCCGTTTTAGACCATAGCGATTATGTCATCGGCGCTTTTGCGTTTTGCGTTCTTGCTCAACCCTTTGATCTTCGCATGGCCGCCGTGAGCCTTGTTATTACTCTTATTTTTCATCCTATTTTTTGCGTTATCGGCTATTTTCTTGGGATCAAAGACCATCCATGGTGATAGCTTCTTTTACTCTTTTAAATATGATATACTACAAACAAAAGGAGTTGATATGAGGCGAACAAAAGGTCAAAGCGCTATTGAATACATCTTGCTGGCGGCTTGTTTTATCGCTTTTTTGATCGTATTTCTTTCGCCCAGCGGTCCGATGAAGAATACTATCGAGCTTAATATCAATAAAAGCGTCAATCAGATAGGATCGATGGTGGATGCCACTGATTTCGCTTCAGGCCTTATCCCTGATCCTGTTATCGG
>CAZAOD010000034.1:0-1455 GCA_964486675.1 uncultured Planctomycetales bacterium
AGAAATATAAGAATTCTTATATGTATTCATAAAAATATGCATGTTCTCTACCCTTATCCCTGACAAGGTAAAGTATAAAATATATATAAAAGGTTTAAAGGGGGAAAAAGGGGTTTTGGGAAAGCGGTTTCTTGAGCCCGCGGATTCCCTGGCGGGCGAAAGACTCCGAACATCAGAAAATGTGAGGAGCCTTGGAGCCGATTGATCTTTTCCCTGGCGGGCGAAAGACTCCGAACATCAGAAAATGTGAGGAGCCTTGGAGCCGATTGATCTTTTCCCTGGCGGGCGAAAGACTCCGAACATCAGAAAATGTGAGGAGCCTTGAAAAGATTGGACTTATCTTAAAACTACTTTTCTGTCTGGACCTTAGGTTCTGCTCTTAACTTCTCTTTGGTCTTAAAAAGCAGCTTCCAGGGATTACGCCTTAGATCATCGCTAAACTCAACAAAATTCTCAGATGTCACTTCAAAATTCATCATGGTGGATTTAAAAGGTTTCTTATTTTCTTCAACAAAATTGTTCACATTATTGATCAGCACGGATAGGTCGACATATGGTTCCCCTCGCAAAACACTCCCGGGCCCGACAAATTGAGCGTCTTCAGAAGATATGATCTGGACGTATTTCTCTCCCATCAGTCCCATCATCTGGATCGAAAACTGTGAGCCTTTGCGGATCCTGGCTTTTTCTTCAAGCCAGACCGTTAACAAGATCTCCGTCTTATTCCCTTCATAGACCGGTTGAATATTGTCGATCTTGCCGACCTCGAGGCCGTTAAGCATGACAGGCGCTTTAATCTCAAGGCCTCCAGCCTCTGGAAAAATAACATTGATAGTGTATCCTTTACGCCGAAAATCAAGCTTTCCCGTACTGTAGGTCATATATAGCAAGCCAACCAAGCACAAGACAACAAATAAACCAACGCGTAATTCATTAAGACGCCTGCTTTTGCTCATATTATCATTCTCCTATGGTTCAATGGATAGCTCTTGCTCTTTAAAAAGGTCTATAGGCCCTGTAGGGCTGCCATGAATGAACTGTTGGACATAAGGGCTGATCGAATGCTTGATCTCTTCAGGCGTGCCGATCGCCACCAATTTTCCCTGGTGGACCATGGCAATGCGATCCGCGATCTTAAAAGCGCTGCTAAGATCATGGGTGACGACAACGGATGTGATCATTAACTTAACGCTCAAGTCCTTGATCAACTTGTCCGTGATCCCGCCCACCACAGGATCAAGGCCCGATGTCGGTTCATCATAAAAAACAATATCTGGGTCGAGGGCAATGGCCCGGGCAAGCCCGGCGCGCTTACGCATCCCGCCAGAAATTTCCGATGGATAATAATTCTCAAAACCTCTTAAGCCAACCAATGAAAGCTTCATCTTAATGATGATATCAATGATCTCATCCGCGAGCCTTGTATGCTCCCGCAGCGGTAACGCGACATTTTCT
>CAZAOD010000034.1:1465-14763 GCA_964486675.1 uncultured Planctomycetales bacterium
TTGAATGGTCAAAGAATCTAAAAGCGCGGAATACTGAAATGACATGCCAAAACTTTTGCGCACATCATCCAGCTCCTCCTGGGATATCTGCGCGATATCCTTACCTTTGATCAAAATGCTTCCCTGGTCAGGGCGGATCGCTCCTGTCATATGCCGCAACAGCGTACTTTTTCCTGACCCGGAACATCCCATGATGACAAAGGTCTCTCCGCATTTAATATCAAAGGACACATCATCAATAACCTTGCGCCCCTGGAAGGTCTTTGTGACATTACGCAGAGAAAGGATCGTTTGTCCATGACAGATCTTAATGCTCATAGGCTACCAATTGATAAAATAAAAAAGAGCCGTGACCAAGCAATCAGCGGCAATGATCAAAATGAAACTAATAACGACACTACGTGTTGTCGCGCGTCCGACGCCCTCGGCGCCGCCCTTAGTCGTCAACCCCTCATAGCAAGCAACAAGCGCTATGATCACGCCGAAGATCACTGCTTTTAGAAGGCCAGTATAAATATCTTTTAATTCCAAATATTTGAATGTGATCTGCATGTAGAGATCCGGATTGATGTTCAAGCTTCTCGTCCCGACGAGGAATCCGCCAAAGATACCTGCCAGATTCCCTACGATCGTTAAGGCTGGAAGCATCACAACAAGCGCGAGAAACCGCGGGACCGCCAAAAAACGGATCGGATTGATCGCCATGGTTTCCAAAGCTTCGATCTGCTCTGTCACCTTCATGGTTCCCAATTCCGCGGCAATAGCTGAACCGGCACGGCCAGCGACGACCAAAGCGGTCAAGACAGGACTGAGCTCCCGGCATAACGAAATAGAAACAAGGGATGAAATATAAAGCTCCGCTCCCATTTTTTTCAATAAATAAGCGCTTTGCATCCCCAAAACGATACCTGTGAACAGGTCAACAAAAAACACGATCACAATAGAGTTGATGCCAACAAAAACCATTTGCTGAAAAATGCTTTGCCGATGCGCGGTCTTTCCTTTAAAAGGCCCAACGATAGACCAGTACATAGTTTTATAAAAAAGCAGGGCGACACCTTTGGACCATGTGGAGTACTCAATAACAAACCGCCCTAGATAACGGATCGTTGGGATCATATTAAAAAGCCTTAATCGCTTCCTCTTGCGTGGGGTAAATGTCAAAAAGTTGACATAGCTTCAGGATCTCAAACATCTTTTTGATGTTCGCATCCATATTGCTTAATTTCATCTGACCCTGGTGTTTTTTTAATCGATGATACATTTCGATCAGCGTCGCTAGGCCTGCAGTATCGATGTTGGGCACACAGGAAAGATCAACAATTACCTTGTGGACATCCTGTCGAATAAGTTCGCTGAACGTTTTGCGTAAATGCGGCGCATGATGGATCCTGATCTCACCTTGCGGCTTACAGATAACGATATCTTGTTGATGTTCTATCTGGATCTCCATCCCCTCACCTTGCTTGAAAGAATTTTATCATCCTCAGGCCTCTGCCTTCATCAAAAAAATCAACTTTATCCATATTGGCTTTGATCAAAAAAAGTCCCCGCCCGTGCAGCTTGTGAAGATTATGCTCCAAGGTCGGGTCTTCAATATGGCGAAAATCAAAACCTTCACCCTGATTGATGATGCTGATCTCTATCGAACTATCTAAAATACGCAACGAAACTTCCACAGGAGAATCTTTTTGCGACTTATTGCCGTGAATGATCGCGTTGGCGAGGGCTTCTTCTAACGATACCCTGATCTGAAAGATCTTCTCTTGCGAAAACCCCAGATCCTTGATCTGATCGATCATGCGTGCCGAACAATCCGGGATCAAATGCGTTTGAGATGGCAGTGTCTTAGATATCTTCATGTCAGAAGAATCATTTCTTTTTGCTAGGTTTTTCTTTTTTATTCACGCTGATCTTCTTGGGCTGAGGGCACTCTCCTGTCCAGCAGTAAAGACAAAGTTTTTCCTTAGGCAGTCCGATCGCCTTGACCATGTCCTCCAGATCCTGAAAACGCAATGTTGTGACCTCAATATCACGAGCGATCCACGCGACCATCTTTTTATATTTCTGGGTGGACGGATCCATATACTCGCGGATATCTTCAATGTCCCTCCCTTCGATCGCCTTGATAGCCTTACGCGCCGCAAGCTCATGGATACTACGGGTCGATAAACAGAACTTGCACGGGAACATCAAAGGAGGACAGGCTGGGCGCACATGGATCTCTTTGGCGCCCGCGTTCCAAAGCTTTTTAACAGTATAATTCTTTAATTGAGTGCCGCGAACGATCGAATCCTCGCAAACAACGATACGATGGCCCTTAATGATATCACAGACAGGGACAAGCTTCATGGTCGCCACAAGATCGCGTGTTTCTTGGCTGGGCGGCGTGTAACTTCGTCCGTAGCCAGGTGTATATTTAATAAGCGGCCGTCGATATGGTTTTCTGGATTCCATCGCGTAACCGATCGCGTGCGCTGTTCCTGAGTCAGGAACCCCCGCGACAACATCGATATCCAAACCCTTATCTTTTTTGGCCAAGGCCCTGCCGCAACGCTCGCGAACGACCTCTACGTTGATATTTTCATAATACGAGGCCGGGAATCCGGTGTATATCCACAAAAAAGAGCAGATCTGTTTTTGATCCAACCCCTTCTTGCGAACGGCTAATCCCTGGTCAGTGATCAGCACGATCTCACCTGGCTCAAGATATTTTTTGATCTCAAATCCAAGATTGATCAAAGCACTGCTTTCGCTGGCAACAGCCCATTGATCCTCTTTTTCCCCGATAACAAGGGGCGTATAGCCTGCGCGGTCACGAACCGCATAAACACCTTCATGGTTCAGAAGAAGAAACGAGCATGACCCATGGATCAGATCGAACATCTTTTCAACGCCATTGATAAAATTATCTTCCAGGCTGATCAGTTTGCCGATCAACTCTGTGGTGTTGACACCTCCGGGGCTTACCTCGCAGAAAGAAACGTTCTTCTTAAAACAAAAAGAACGCAGCTCTTCTTTGTTCTCAATGAGACCGGCCGTCACAAGACAAAAAGGCCCTAATTTTGAATTGAAATAGATCGGCTGCTCATCGGAATCGCTGATGACACCGATGCCCTTGTTGCCTTGCATGTGATGGTAGTCCTCAAAGAACTTTGATTTAAATTGTCCTTGGGCGATATTGTGGATCTGCCTTCTGAAATCTTTACCCAAAACCGCCATACCGCCGAATTCCGTACCCAAATGCGAGTGATAGTCCACTCCGTAAAACAATGTCTGTGTACAATTGTCACCTTTTTTGGATACAACACCGAACAATCCACTCATGTTTTCTGCCCATCACTTTCTATTAAGGCTCAATATGTTTAAAACAAGCCGCAAGATGCTCCTTCGGCATTTTCTTTGTAAAAAGACTAACGACAACAGCGACAACAAAAGAAATCGGCAGGATCGCTACGATCGGATCAACGACCGTCCACGGGAACTTCACGAGCGTGGGCTTCTGGAAGATCATATTACATAAACCGATCGCCGCTGATTCTTTTTCATGGATGAATAAAAGCCAGAAAGCTGTGCCAAAAAATCCTGTCAACATGCTGGCGACAGCGCCCGCTCTTGTCATTCCTTTCCAAAACAACGCCCCGACATACATCGGCAAAAACGTATTGGCGCACAAACCAAAAAAGATCGCCGTTGCGATGGCAATGATATTCATCGGAAGCTTAAAGCTTAAGATCGTCGTTATCACAACCCCTAAAAGAATACCTAAGCGCGTGATCAAAACTGTATGCTTGGAGTGCTTGCTTTTTAAGATCGCCTTTTCAAAGAAATCCCGACCGATCCCTGTACCGATCGCATGCATCTGCGAACTGGATGTGGACATGGCCGCGGACAAAAGTGTCACCATAAAAAGATACACAAACCATACCGGCATAGCGCTATTGATATACATAGGGATGATCTTATCCACATTGCCGCCAGCGACCTGTAGTGAGATCTTCCCGAACGCCGGATTGTTAAAAAAGTATACGTTCGATAGCGCGCCGACAACGAACGCGATCCCGGTCATCGCCAGAATAAAAACGCCTCCAACAGCAACAGCGCGGTTCAATTCTTTATTACTTTTCACGGTCATGAAACGGACCGAAAGTTGCGGTTGTGTCAAAACGCCAATGCCGACTCCCATCACGATCGTTGACACAAGCGTCCACCAAAGGCCTGATCCAAAAACCGGCATGCGTGTCCAGCCTAAATGTCCCTTGGCTGATAATGCTTCCGGGACCTGACTTGCCATTTGAGCCAGAGCCTGATGCGCCGGTACGACACCTCCGAGCTTGACATACGTAAAAACTAACAGCACAACCATGCCTACGAACATGATCGATCCCTGCAATGCGTCTGTATACATGACTCCCTTAAGGCCGCCAGCCAGGACGTATCCGCAGATGATCAATGTATAGATCAAAAGAGCGACATTAAAATCAATATAGCTGGGAAATGTGGCCTCAATAAAACGAGCCGCGCCGATCGACACCGCGGCCGCGTACAAAGGCATGAAAAGAAAAATAACGATCCCGGCAAACCCCTGGATAAAACAAGAATCAAAACGCTTTCCGATCAGCTCAGGAAAAGTGTGCGCGTCAAGGCTATGCCCCATCTTGCGGGTCCTTTTGCCAAAAACAATGAACGCGATAACGATCCCAACGAATATATTAAGGAATGTCAACCACAGAACACCCATTCCCATCATGGCCGCGACACCGCCAAAGCCAACGATCGCGGAAGTGCTGATAAAGGTCGCGCCATACGATAGCGCCATGACAAAAGGATGGATGCTTCGTCCAGCCACAAGATAGTCTAAGGCGTTCTTTGTTTGGCGATAGCCATGATAGCCCAAAAAGCTAATCGCCAAAAGATAGATCACAACGACAATGGTCAAGAGAAAAATGTTTTCCATGAAGCGATCTCCTTTTTTTATATATCTTCTTCAGCTTGCTTTTCTTCCTCAACCCATTTTTTATCTTCAGCGTGAATAGACTCATCTCCTTTATTCCAATTCACAACTCCATAAAAAACAGCACATAAAGCGCTTACAATGCACAAGACATATGCCAGCCAAACCTGAGGGTCATCAATACCGAACATATACGCCTCCTTATGATTACTGGGCCTTTTCGCTCTTTTTCGACAAAGGAACTATGCCTGCCAGCTCCCCGATCACGTTCACAAGTTCTGTGTTCGTCGGAATAACGATCTTAGCGTTATCTTCCAGCGCTGATTCAACCGCCTGCAATTTACGCAGCAACTGGGCGTTGCCGACAAAATACTTATCCGCGGCCTCATTGACAAGGCGGATCGCCTCCGCCTCACCTTGAGCCTGCAAGATCCTTGCTTGACGAATCCCCTCAGCTTGCTTGATCTGCGCGCGCTTCTCACCGTCAGCGGCTGTTTCTCGCGCTGTCGCGAAGTCGATCGCCGCGATCTTTTCATTCTCCGCCTTAACGACCTTATTCATTGTTTCTTGGACATCTTTAGGCGGGTCGATCTCTTTAAGCTCCGTACGCACGATCTCTATGCCCCAGCTGCTGGTCTCTTCGCGCAAGGTCGTATGAAGCTCTGAATTGATCTTTCCGCGCTCGCTATTAGCGGATTTCAAAGTCAGCGTCCCGATGATATTTCTTAAGGTCGTGCGCGCAAGATTAACGATCTGCCACTGATAATTGTTGACATGATACTGAGAATTCTTAACGCTTGTTTCATCATCTTTCACCTTAAAATAGACCTGCGCGTCAACGCGGGCGTTAAGATTATCATTGGTAATGATCTCCTGAGGTTCGGCGTTCACCATCTGCTCAGTAACATTGACAAAATACATCTCTTCGATAATAGGGATGATCCAATGGAACCCCGGATGGGCAAAGCGCGCGTATTTACCTAAGCGTTCAATAAGCCCGCGATGCGTGGGACGAACGATACGGATGCCAGAAAAAAAGACAACGACAGCCACAGCAATGAACCCGATCATCCAATACATAATTCCTCCTTTTCTCGATTTGTTCTCTTCGTTATTCGTGTGCTGAATTCAATAAAATATTCACTTGGTTATCGTAGGCTTCCAGAAAACCTTTGGAAGACGCCTGGATGGTCACGGCCTTCAGCTGCCCATCCTTGATCGTGATAAGCCCCGGGGTCGTCGCGGAAACAAGCGGCGCGTGATCGGCCAAGATCCCCATGAACCCTGTCGCACCGGGCACGATCAATGAAACCACATCCGCGTCAAACAAAGATTCTTCCGGAGTGCAAATACTAAGCCTAAACGTTCTTGGCATCGCGCGCTTTCATCTGTTCATTTTTCTCAAGAACTTCATCAATGGTTCCTGCCATAAAGAATGCTTGCTCAGGGACTTGGTCCATATCGCCTTTGATGATCATCTGAACACCCTTGATCGTGTCCTGCAATCTTACATATCGGCCTGGAATACCGCTAAAAGTTTCCGCGACAAAAAACGGCTGAGAAAAGAAACGCTGGAGCTTGCGGGCGCGCGAAACAATCAATTTATCCTCATCAGAAAGTTCATCCACGCCCAAAATCGAAATAATGTCTTTTAGGTCTTTGTAGCGCTGCAAAACACGCTGGACGCTCAAAGCCGCCTCATAATGTTCCTCTCCGATAAAATTAGGGTCCACGATCCGTGACGTAGAATCCAGAGGATCCACCGCTGGATAAATCCCAAGCTCAGAAATTTGACGCGAGAGAACGATCTTGCCGTCCAAATGAGAAAAGATCGCCGCGGGCGCTGGATCGGTCAAGTCATCCGCCGGAACATAAACAGCCTGAATAGAGGTAATGGATCCTCGTCGCGTAGAGGCAATACGTTCTTCAAGCTGAGCGACTTCAGTAGCAAGATTGGGTTGATATCCGACAGCGGAAGGCATGCGCCCTAACAAAGTAGATACTTCCGAGCCAGCTTGAATATAGCGAAAAACATTATCGATGAACAATAAGACATCTTTACGTTCTTGGTCACGAAAATACTCTGCCATCGTAAGCGCTGAAAGCCCGATACGAAGACGGGCGCCAGGCGGTTCGTTCATTTGACCAAAAACCAGAACACTGCTTTTAGCGACCCCTGATTGATTCAGCTCCAGCCAAAGCTCATTGCCCTCGCGCGTGCGCTCTCCGATGCCAGCAAAGACTGAAACGCCACCGTGCTCTTTGGCGATCGTGCGGATCAACTCCATAACGATCACTGTCTTACCAACACCTGCTCCGCCAAAAAGCCCGATCTTGCCTCCTTTAGGAATAGGTGCCAATAGATCGATCACCTTTAAACCTGTCTCCAGGATAGAAGAAATGGAAAGCTGCTCTTCGAAATTCGGTGACGGTTTATGGATAGAGTCATGCATATCCGCATGCGTCATCGGGCCTTGGCCATCGATAGGCTCGCCTAAAAGATTAAAAATTCGTCCGAGCGTCTGCTGACCTACCGGAACTGTGATAGGCGCTTTTGTATCCTGCGCTTTCATTCCCCGCGACAAACCATCCGTTGGGCCCAGCGCGACGCAGCGCACGGTATTATTGCCAATATCCTGCGCTACTTCTAAAGTAAGGCGAATATGGCGCTGAGGATCCTCGACCTTTAAGGCGTTGAGAAGCTGCGGCACTTCATTCTCAGGAAAAACAACATCCACGCTTGGTCCGATAACCTGTATGATCTCTCCAGTCGACATAAAACTTATCCTTTCAATGCTTGTGATGAGGAGATGATCTCCAGCATCTCCTGGGTAATGTTGGATTGACGGATCTTATTGTGAACAACAACAAGCCTGCTTAACAGCTGTTTAGCATTATCTGTGGCCGCTTTCATGGCGATGCTGCGTGAAGCATGCTCCGAGGTGAACGCCTGCAAAAAAATGAACCGCATGCGCGTCAGCAAAAAACGCAAGACAACCTGATCAACGATATTGTCCAGGCCATCTTCGAAGATATAATTGATCTTAACGCGCTGCTCACTGCGGAGATTAAGGAATTTTTCCACAACAGCGTTCTGCAAGATACCTTTTCGAAAATAAGTATAGGCTACATGAACTTCATCGGCTTTCTTGGCTAAAAAAAGCTTCACAAGGATCCCCGTGATCTGGTCAGCGATCAAATGCCCATAGCCACCATGCAGCCCGGCATAGGTGTTCAGGATCTTGATCCCTTTGTTCTTAAAATATTTCGCGGCTCGACGGCCGATAACGATCAAACTAACTTTCTGAGCGCCGCATCTGGCAATGAATTTTTCTGCCTCGCGCAAAACATTCTGATTGTAGAGCCCACACAGTCCGCTATCAGAAGTAATAACGCACAGGACAAAATTCTCTTTTGTCAAAGGCTCCTGAAAACATGGGTGCTGGATATCCTCCCGACAGCTGGTCAAATTAAGCATCAGCCTCTCAAGGCCGCCGTAATAAGATCTAAGCTGGAACAGCTGTTTATCAACACGGCTCAGCTTGGTGGCCGAGATCATCTGCATAGCGTTGGTGACCTTCATCGTGTTGCCAACGCCTCGGATCCTGTTCTTGATCTGTTTAAGCGATTGGGGCATAGATCACGGATTTTCTTTAAAAGAGGTCTTAAATTCTGCGATCACATGATAAAGGCGATCGGTCAACTCTTGAGTGAGCTCTTTTCGCTCTTCGATCTCCTTTTCGAGCTGACCATGGTTTTTCTCAACATAACAATAAAGCTCGCGCTCAAATCTTTTAACAGAAGACGTTTTCAGATCGTCGAGAAAGCCATTGCTGCCTGCGAATATGATCATTGTCTGCTTTGAAACTGGCAACGGCTGATATTGCAATTGCTTAAGGACTTCGACCATGCGCTCGCCGCGCGTCAGCTGGTCTTGAGTTGTCTTGTCGAGCTCGGTCCCGAACTGAGTGAAGGTCACAAGCTCACGATATTGCGCCAGTTCTAGGCGCAATTTGGATGCGACCTGATGCATCGCCCGTGTCTGAGCTTTACCGCCAACGCGGGAAACAGAGAGCCCGACATTGATCGCCGGACGAACACCCGCGTTGAACAGATCATTCTCAAGATAGATCTGGCCATCGGTTATGGAAATAACATTCGTTGGGATATAGCTTGTGATATCACCGGCCTGGGTTTCAATAATCGGGATCGCGGTCATGGATCCGCCACCTAAGGCATCATTTAATTTCGCGGCCCGCTCCAAAAGACGTGAATGTAAATAAAAGACATCTCCTGGATACGCCTCACGTCCCGGCGGTCTGCGCAGCAATAATGATAGTTGGCGATACGCTTGCGCGTGCTTTGAAAGATCATCATAAACCACCAGCACATGCTTACCCGCGTACATCAATTCCTCCGCCATAGCTGTTGCCGCGTAAGGAGCTAAATACTGCAAAGACGCGGAAGACCGACTGGAAGCACTGACAACCGTAGTGTAATCCATCGCTCCGTATTTATGTAAAATTTCAGTTAAGCCAACGATGCTGGAAAGTTTTTGTCCAATCGCGCAATAGATGCAATAAACATCTTTGCCTTTTTGATTAATGATCATATCCAAGGCGATCGCGGTCTTACCTGTCTGGCGATCGCCAATGATCAATTCGCGCTGTCCCCGACCGATCGGCGTCATAGCGTCGATGGCCTTGATCCCTGTTTCAAGCGGTTGGGCGACAGGCTGACGCTCAACAACATTCGGGGATCCTGCCTCGATCGGGCGGAATTTTTCTGAAAGGATAGGCCCTTTGCCGTCGATCGGCGTTCCCAGAGCGCTGACCACGCGGCCAACCAACGCGTCTCCAACAGGAACCTGAACGATCTTGCCGGTACGCTTAACGATATCGCCTTCTTTGATCAAACGGTCAGGATTATCAACGCCAAAGACAACAACGCCAACACTATCTTCTTCCAAGTTCATGACCATACCCGTGACATGATCAGAAAATTGAACGATCTCTCCCATCATGACATCGTCAAGGCCATAAATACGCGCAATGGTATCCCCGACTTGAATGACCGTTCCGACAGACTCCTCTTTGGAAGAAATTTTATAACGATCAAGTTCTTTTTTAATGATCTCCGTGACTTCTTCTGGTCGTAATTTCATATCAATTCACCCGTATCGCTTGTAATTTTTCCTTTAGATCGTTGAGCCGTCCGCGTACCGAACCGTCCAAAACACGATTGCCGATAACAACCTGGATCCCACCTAAGATACGGCTGTCCAGCTCAATATAAAATTTACACTTTTTGTTCAACTTCTTTTCTAAGGCCTGCTCGATCTTACGGATCAAATCCAGATCCAACAGATAAGACGTTTTGATCAAGACCTCCTGTTCGCCAAAGTGAGAATATTTTAAACGCACATACTCCACGACATCCTCGAGGTGCGTGATACGCTTATGACTGACCAATAACTTAAAAAACTGTATCACTTCAGCAGCCAGATCCTCGCTAAAAACAACATCAGCGATCCGGTTCTTGTCCGCGATGGAAATACCGGGATTTTCAAAAAACAGCTTTAGATCTTGATGATCACGAATCATTTTTCGCATCTTTTTAAGATCTTCAACGATCTGCTCCGTGCCCATAGCAGAGCGCGCATATTTAACGAACGCTTCCCCGTAACGAGCAACGATCGCGCGGTCCTTGATCATGCGGTCTTATCCATTTCCTTTAAAAATTCTTCAACAAGTTTCGCGTCTTGCTCTTCAGAAAGCTTTTCCTCAATAATGCTTTCTGCCGCCTTAAGCGTAATGGAGATCAGCTCGTCCTTTAAAGCTTGCTTAACCTTTGTCAAATCCTGCTGCATGCTGACCTTAGTGTTTAAAATAATAGTCTCCGCATCCGCGTAAGCTTTTTTCTGGATCTCTGCGGCGGCTTGACAGGCTTCTTTCTTTGTCTCGTCTAAGATCTTCCTTGCCTCCTGCTGAACAGAAGAGATCTTTTCTTCATAATCACGCTTGAGCTGTTGCGTTTGCGCCTTTAGCTCTTCTGCTCTTTGCAGCTCTTGCTCAATATGCGCCTTACGGTCGTCTAGAACATGAAGGACTCGAACCCAAAAGAATTTCTTTAAAATGGCCAAGACAACAAAAAAGCACAAGATCTGCGCAAAAACCTCGCTGGTGCTAAGCAGCTTCAACAATTCCATGGATTACACTTTCCCTGACATGACAAAAGCAAAAACCAACACGTAGATCGTGATCGCCTCGATAAAAGCACAACCGATCGTCATGTTGATCAAGATCTTTGTTGAAGCCTCCGGCTGACGGCCTGTAGCGTCCATGGCCGCGGCGACTGTCCGGCCCAAAGCCAGGCTAGAGCCTAAAGCGGCTAAGCCCAAACCAGCGGGCAAACCCAAAGCTAATGCTGCATGTACATCCATACTCCCTCCTTATTGTTAAAACTCACATTATTGATTTTTACTCTTCTGTGAGAACTGACGCAAAATAGATCGTGCTCAACAAGAAAAAAACAATAGCCTGAATGAACGCCATCAACAAAGCTGATACTGTATTGAGGAACAAAAGAGGAAACCCTTGCAAGCCAAAATGGGTCAGAACAGCCAACAAAAGATCATCCCCCCAAATATTACTGCGTAAACGCAACGATAAACTGATCGGTTTTAAGAATTCAGAGATAAAATGAAGCGTGAACATAAAAACAGGAAGAACAATAGAAAAAGCTAAGGCGCCCCGAGGCTTACCAGCCAGATGGTCCATATATCCTAAAAAACCCAAATGGCGGATAGCCGTATACTGCACATAACCAAAAACACACAAAGCTAAGGCCAATGTCGTGGACCAGCTGGACGCGGGTGACTTTAAGAAAGGAATAAGCCCCATAAGGCTAATGGTCAAGATATAAATAAAAAGCGTTCCAAGGAAGGGAACATATTTTTCTCCCTGAGGGCCTAGAACGCCTAAGACCAGACTGCGCACACCTTGCGCGATGATCTCGGCAAACGACTGCAAGCGCCCTGGAACAAACGACATCTTCTTGGTGGATAGACGGGCAAAGATCCACAAAAAACCGATCGCGATCAGCGCGTACACCACGCTTTGCCATTGGCTCAAGAACGCAAAGATCCCATTTTCTGGAAAAAGCTCTTTGAGCGTCGTCAGGATATTGGACAGCTCCATCTCCTGCGGATCTTGAGGCGTCATGACGCTGGCTCCTTGAACAAAAATTTGATCACGCGGATCGTTTCGGACACGCTCGCCAAAAAACCTACCGCAATACATATGAACAGCACATAAACCGGCAAAGCATATCTTTGCATTAAAAACCGCCCAGCAAAAAATCCGGTCAAAGGCCCAACGGCCAAAGAAACCGGAATGAACATCACGACTCCCAGCGCCTTGATCTGCTGATGCAATTGAGGGTCATCAAGCTTTGACATATTATCCTTTGTTGCGTATTGGACTCTTAAAGAACGCAATGGCGCTAAAATGCGCTAAAATTTCCTGCTTCTGATTCGTGACCGTCCCAGCGAATGTCCCCAACCGCTGACTGCGAGTAACGATCTTTATTTCCGCGAAGATCTCGTCTCCCTCGACCGCCGGCTTCGTGAACTGAATATCGGCCTGGATGGCCACGCCTGTCTCCCCACTTGTATTAGCCGCAAGAGCAAAAGCGTAATCTGCCAACGAAAAAAGGATCCCTCCATGGGCGGTATTGACACCATTAAGAAAATGTTTCTGGATCTTAAGACTCGCCTTAGCATAATGCTCTTTGAGCTCAACGACCTGCGCGCCTAAATGTTTCGCGAATTGATCATACGAAGCAATATTATTGACCATCCAACACCTCTTAAAGTTCCATAACCTCTTGGTCCGTTAGGATCTTATATCCCTTGCCTTGCAGAAAGCTTGAAACCTGACCGGCATCCTTGACCTCAATAAAAAAGACAGACCCCTTGATCGTTTCTGCAGCAAAACCATACGCGTCGAGGATATTCACATTGTCCTCTGGAAAGCTCTTTAACAGCTGGTATAATCCGCCTGGCTTATCCTCAATCACCACCGCGAGCACATCTTTTTGTTTACAGGCAAAGTTATTTTTCTGCAAAGCCTCAACGGCACGCTCTGGGCTGTCAACGATCAACTTCACTAGGCCGAATTCACCGCGATCTTGAATGGCCATAGCGCGAATATTGATGTTCTCTCGGAACAGGGCTTCTGTGATCGACTGGATACGCCCGATACGATTATCCACAAAAACGTTGATCTGTTTTGCCATAGATCCTCCCAAAGGTTATAATTTCTCTCGTGAGTCAACGACACGC
>CAZAOD010000035.1:0-7254 GCA_964486675.1 uncultured Planctomycetales bacterium
CGCTTCACGCGGAATGTTATGCGCCTTTAGGTTCTTTATCGCGCGAGATCGATGGGCACACCTTCAAAACGGACACAATTAATGTGAAAGAGGCTTTGAAGGATATCCAAAGGATTAAGGACAAGGGAAAAAAAGCTTTTATGGTCCTCAACCCCGGAACACCGATCTGTATCCAGCCTGTTTTAGAAAAGCTAGATGGCGTGCTGATCATGTCTGTTAATCCTGGTTTCGCAAAGCAAAAGTTTATGCCGGTGGCGCTATCCAAGATCCACCAGCTGCGCTCGATCTTCGCAGGGGATATCGCTGTGGATGGAGGGATCAATCATTTAACAGCGCCAGAAGCGGTTAAGGCGGGGGCAAACATCCTGGCGACAGCAAGTTATTTCTTTGGGTCTGAGAAACCAAAAGAGACTATTCGATATCTAAAATCTTTAGGGGGATCATCATGAGAAGAATGCTTATCGGTAAGATGTTTGACAGTGCGGGTCAGACCGCTATTGAGTACATGTTGTTGCTGACTATTTGCGCGTTGATCGTTTTTGCAGCGTTCAAGACGTTCTTTTCTCCCGGGGGGAACGTGCATAGCACAACGGAAAATTATTTTAATAAGGTTAGCAGTAATATTATGGGGCCTGAGCCAGTTTTTACTTCAAATGAGTCGACAGGTGGTCCTTGCGGTGCTGCGTGTACATCATTTTCTTATAGTGATTGTCCAATAGCTGATAATTGTTGCTCAAAGTATATTGAGTATTCTTGGCAAATGAATCCTAATGACCCATCGATCGGGGCTGGGCAGTGTAACGTAAGCTCTTCTGAGTGTATGTTCCCTATAGATCCAGCGAATTGTGATACTTATAACAGCAATGAGTGCTGCGTTCAGGATGGTCTTTGCGCATCCTCTGGCACTGCATGTTATTAGGCGTCTTTTATCGCTATCGCTTGTCTTTATTCTTTTTCTTTGTCCTCTTTCTGTCTTTTTTAAGTTCAAATATCCTAGAGGTTGTCGCTTCTGTTGTTTCTGTTTTTGCTGCGGCAACAAGTTACCACCTTAAAACCATCTTTTTCTTATTTTACGCTTTAATTTGTTGTTTTCTTGCTGAACATCGAGCGACTGTTAACAATCCACGTTCTGACCAGCTTAGAAACTTTTTATTTTTAGTCGTATTCCTTTTAGCTTTTCTCAATATTTTCCTTCACTTTTCTTTTTTAAGAGCTTACGATCTCCCATTTTCTTTTAAGGCAAAATATTGGATTTTTATTTCAGGAGGGATGGGCGATGTGACTGCGTTCTATCATTCCCATAGCCTAAAAGCCGTTTGGTATTGTCTCGCCTCGCTCCTTAATATTAAAGGTTTTTTTACCCGTATCGATACTCAAAATATCGAGGAAGGTGGAATCTTTACGGGAGCAGGATACGTTTTTTTTGAAACCCTCCCTTCGGTGGTTTATTACGTCGCCACAGCGCTTTATGTTATTTTATTCTTTGTTTTTTGCATGCTTGCGGTTTGCAAGATAAACTCTTGGGGAAAGTACAGGACTATTTTCTTGCTTATTTACGTCACAAGTTCCTTTTCGATCTTGAACAACCTTGCGGATGGTGGTCCGGCGACAAAAGAATTCCTTTTTTCCTTTGCCGCTCTTTTTTTTGTTTTAAGATACAATTTTTCTCAGAAATATTCTGAGGTGAGAATAAGCGTGATCATTTTTGTGTTGATTGCGATCTTTATATATTTTCTTTATGATTTTTTTGGTCTAGACCCAGGTAAGAAGTATTACGCGCTTTTATTGTTCTATGGGCTTCCTATTGGTTCTTTGTTTTTGTTTGTTGGACGTGTTCGTGCTCATTTTATCTTTTTGCTATGTGTATGGACAGTATTTATAGTGGCGTCATATGCTCACGCTGGGTATTTTCTGCGCGATGACCCAAAGTTCTACGACCTGCAGCTTTATCCTAGCGAAAAGGTATGGATCACTGGATATCGCCAGAGACTCCCGAAGAAAAAGATTTTTGAGCATGGTTTTGTAGCTGTTTATGAGGATGTCATTAAGAAAAAATGCACTCTTCGCGAATATGCCCAAGAAAACAACTTAGACTATAGATCCTATATGAACCAAGTAACTTTTATTGGTCAATCTCCATCTGTTTGCTTAGATGGCAGGCAAGGTTTTGCTTCTTATGCTGGGTTGATTAAGGTAAGGGATGCTTTAACAGATGTGCAGGAGGATCTATCGTTTCCTTTCTGGCGGGTTGCTCTTAAGCCAAGCTCTCTTGCAGGATTTAATTATGCATTTATTTTTTTAAACCACGCAAAGGTTCGTCATCTTAATTTTTGTGTTTTGTATGCTTTTTTGCGAGAGATGCTTAAGGCAGAAGAAATGGTGATCGTTATTCCGTAATTTTACAGAAATTTAACTCCCTTTTCTTTTGTCTCGCACAAAAGAGCTTCCTTCGATACCTTTGGCGTAACGCTTGAGCTCGGCGCCGATCTCCGCGATCTGGGCGACGTGGCGGATCGGTTGATTGAGATTGCTAACGATGCCGATCGAGATAGAAAGAAAGCCGAATTTCGCTTCTTCATTTTGCCGGTTTCTGGCGATGATGTATCCACGTTTATAATCTTCTTCGGTGTACAGTGACGCAACAATCGCATTGAACTGATCAACGATTTCTTGAGCGATATCGTCCGCGATCGCATCATCGCAGACATAAACAAAATCATCCCCGCCAATGTGGCCGACAAAGGTATCGGGCGTGCCTTTCTTCTGGACGGCCTGGATTAAGATATGCGCTGTTTTCTTGATCACCTCATCGCCTTTTTCAAACCCATAGATATCATTATAAGCTTTGAATTTGTCCAGATCCGCATAGCCAACCGCGAAAGGTTTTCCGCTTTGAATGCGATATTGTAATTCATCCATGATGGAGTTGTTCCCCGGTAAACGCGTAAGGGGATTGGCGTCAAGACTGCGCTTTGTTCGACGAAGGATCATGTTGATCCTTGCTAAAAGTTCGTTGGGCTCAAAAGGTTTCACAAGATAGTCATCTGCGCCGGCTTCCAGACCGCTTACCTTGTCTTTGACCTCTCCTTTGCCGGTTAGCATGATGACAGGCGTATGCTGTAAAAAAACATCTTTTTTAAGAGCTTTGCAGAATTCTCTGCCATCCATCACAGGCATTTTGTAGTCCGTGATGATCAAATCTGGAGCGTGAGCGCGGGCTAGCTTTAGCCCTTCTTCGCCATTGGACCCCTGGAAGACGATAAAATGATCAGAGAGGGTAAGCTCTAAAACATCGAGAATGTCTGGGTCGTCATCAATTGTTAAGATTTTTAATTGTCCCATGCAAGGCTATCCTTGTTTTTCTGTTTTTTCTTTCTGCGCTTCATTTGTTGGCTCTAGTTTCGCAGGCTCAAGAGGTATCGTGAAGTGAAAGGTCGTGCCCTCGCCAATCTTGCTTGTGACCCAGATCGTTCCTTGATGGGCGTTGACGATGTTCTTTACCAAAGCCAGGCCTAAACCAGTTCCTTTGATGCTTTGATTGAGTTCATTTTCGACACGGTAGAATTCAGTGAATAATCTTGGCATGTCTTCTTCGCGCATGCCAGAGCCGGTGTCCTGCACTTGCACGTTCACTTCTTTATCGTTGCCAGAGGCCCGGATGGTGATCGTACCCTTAGGCGTGTATTTGATCGCATTGCTGAGCAGGTTGATAAACACGCGCTCTAGCTGCTTGCTGTCGGCTAGGACTAACGGAAGATCGTCAGAGACTTCTGCAATGAATGTGATATTCTTTTCACGCATTTGCGGCATCAGAAGATCTCGCATGTTTTCAATGAGCATTTTTAAGTTTACTTTTTCGAATTTCATTTCAACGCGGCCTGATTCGATCCTGGCGATATCCAAAAGGTCGTTGATCAGCTCGACTAAGCTGTCCGAATGTTTGTTGATCTTCTCCAGGCGCTCTTTGACTTTTTCCGGGATCTCGCCAAGCTTTCCAGACATCAAAATAGCTGCGTACCCTTTGATCGACGTAAGCGGGGTTCTTAGTTCGTGAGAAACAGCAGAGACGAATTCGGATTTTGTCCGGCTTATTTTCTGCACTTTTTCAAGGGCTAGCGCGAGTTGACGGGTGCGGTCCTGGATCTTTAGCTCTAATTCTTGGCGGGATTTGTAAACTTCCTCAAAAAGCTTAGCGTTCTCTAAAGATTGCCCGATCTGGTTCGTGAGAATGGATATCATTTCTTCATCCGCTTCCGAGATGGGTGTTGTTTCTGTTTGGTTGCCAACAAAAATGACGCCCATAGTCCCATCCTGCGTTAAGATGGGCGCCAAGACAAAATGAGGGATTCCAAACACGTTAATAGCTTTTTCTTTTTTCTGCTTTGAGGCTGTGGCAGAGGAAAGAGGGTATCCTTCCTGCAGGACAGAATGAAAGGCTGTGTCCTTTAAGATATTGTTTGCGATCTCTGCGACTTGATCGCTGCTAAATCCTGTATTGACGCGCATGCGCAGATTTTTTTCTTCATCGAGCGTTAGAACAAGGATGCGTTCGAAGCCTAACTGCAGCATCAGGGACTTATCAAGGCGCCGGAAGATCTCCTCTTCATCCAGCGTTGTACTGATCAACCGCGAGGTTCTCTGCAGAGCGTCCAAGCTCGCAAGACGCCGGTCAAGTTCTTCTTGGGCGCGGTTTAACTCTAGGTCGGTCTTAAGGATCAGCTTTGCTTGTTCGTCAAGGCTGTTAAAAGACAGCTTCAGTTTCTTAAGCGCATCCTGAAGTTCTTTGACCTGATCGATTTTGTTGACGAGAAAGAAAATGAGCGCGCCGATCGTTCCTAAAACGATCACGGCAATGGCCGCGAAAATAGTTGTGTCAACCGCCGAGCTTGTGATATTTAGCATAAGATCATTTCTGTACTATACCAAGACTATCATCCAAGAGTTTTCTTGGCAAGATGAAACTAATGGGTTTTGTGTTGCGCGAGAGCCAGGATGTTGATCGTTCCGTTCTGTAAGAAGCAAGGATTGCCGCGATCGGTCGTGTTTAGCGGCGCGAACTCTCCATAGGTGTACATCCCAAAGACCGGAACGTTATCGCCAAAGACTTCTTTGACCGCCTGAACCTCCTGAAAAGCGCTTCGTCCTAATAATTTCTGGCGCGCCACAGATTCAAAAATGGCTACAAGTTCTGCCGGACGACCTAAAAGCGCATCTTTAGCTTCGCGGGCTGCTTGAACAGCCGCTTGCTTGCAAGAATCTTTGTTTCCGATCATGATGTGGACTTCTGCTCCTTGAGGCACTTCTCCTTGGCAGATCAAGCTACCGTCTTCTAGAACATTCACAATATGATTTAATATATATTTTTGCTGCTCTTCGATCAAAACCCCCAAAGGATAAAATAAGCGCGCACGATTGAGACGATTAAGAAAAAGTAAAGAAGCTTGCTCGCCAAAGAATTCTTCGTAAAGAGAGATCGCTTTTTTACCGTTGATCCGGTGGATTACATTACGGTCCGTTCGATCGGCAATACGCGGTTTTCCCAGAGGCTTCCATCCGTGCTGGCTGGAAAGACCAACGGTTATTTGTCCGCCGACCATTAAAGCACAGGCGGCATCCGTGGCAACATCGCCGTTAAAATATTGGTAGGTTTTCTGATAACGGAAGTTGTCAAAGCTTCCTCCGCCAATGATCGGGGAAAATTGCCCAAAGGACTCTTTTAGCCCTTTTAGAAGAAGAGGCCCTTTGGCGGAAAGGCCGTCGAAGAAGACCAGTGAAAGCTGACGTGGATTCATGCCAAAATCTTTTAAGACCTTGCGCGCGAGCTCGCGAGAGGCAATTTCAGGATTTTGCTCCTCCAGATTCTTGATCAAAGCAGAGCCAAATTGAATTTGTTTTGAGGCGCCGCTGATCGCCATGACGGCGATCCCTGCTGATTCGATAGAGCCCGAGAGGATAATACCGCTTGTAGAGGCGCCGATCGTTCTCGCGTCAGGAAAAATATCTTTAACGACAGCAAGAGCTTCTAAGCGGCTATACGAAGCCGTTGCGTATACCAAGACAAGGTCTGCTGGTTCTTGGTTGATCTGAATCTTGGCTTGCGCCGACGCATCTTGAGCGGCACGGTAGGGGTTTTCATTCTTGCTGAAGCCAATTCCGACGAGTAGGGGCATATAATAATTATATTAATATTTTAGCAATGATGTGCTCATTCTAACGAGCCAAAGATGAGGTGTCAATAATTTTTGTTGACCAAAAAAGAAGGTATGATATTATTTTACTCGTCTGCAAGCTCATTGAGAAAAGATGAAAGATCGCCCCGCCAAGCGGGGTTCTCAATAGTTCATGTTTCTAAAAAGATCTGTGGCCCCATCGTCTAGCCTGGTCCAGGACGCTAGGTTCTCAGCCTATAAACACCGGTTCAAATCCGGTTGGGGCTACCACTTCAGAGGTTTTGATAAGAATATATGGAGCATAAGACCAAAGGGCAGGTCGAGGCGCTGATCAGCGAAGCGATCATCAAGTTTGAGAAAGAGTATATGGGCCGAGGTCCGGCAGAGACCAAGGCTTATATCATCAAGGACATGGTCTTTGTTCGACTCAAAGGTGTCTTGACTCCCGCGGAAGAGCAGCTTGCCAAGAGCCCGGAAGGATCAGACTTGATCAAGCGTACAAGAATGCAGCTTTTAGAGCATGGGCGCGTTTTGTTAGCGAACATGATCTCTTCGATTACCAACTGCCAAGTGCAGAGTCTGCATACGGATATCAGCACAAAGACCGGTGAGCGCGTCATTGTCTTTACCCTTGATGCGAATTTAGAGGAGATGCTCCCTGAAAAGGGTTGACGAAATTATTTTTTAAGTTAAGATAATTTCACAATTTAGGATACTGGAAGACTGTCAGCAAGAGCCTTGATCACGTTGGGGCTGTTGCAGAGTAAGCCAACAAAAGTTTTCGTTTCTTTTAAAAAGAGCGAAAAATATTTGTTGGCTTTTTTGTTGGCAGTAGAACACCATAATGATCATCAAGAAACGGAGGTGCTGGATGAATCAGGAGTCTTTACGTATGACACGTTTTGCCGATGTTGAATTTTTCAAAAGAGGCAAGGTCCGGGATGTTTATGACCTCAAGGATAAACTGTTGGTGGTCTCCACAGACCGCATTTCTTGCTTTGATGTGGTTTTGCCGACATCGATTCCCCACAAAGGAGAGATCCTTACAAAGCTTTCGCTTTTTTGGTTCAACTTTACACGGGAT
>CAZAOD010000035.1:7264-11514 GCA_964486675.1 uncultured Planctomycetales bacterium
ACACGGGATATTATCGATAATCATTTTATTTCCGCCAATGTAGAGGAGTATCCTGAAGTCTTGCGGCAGTATAGTGATGTTTTAAGCGGCCGCTCCATGCTCGTTAAGAAAGCACAAGCTATTCCTGTGGAGTGCGTTGTTCGAGGATACCTTTCTGGATCTGGATGGAAAGAGTATCGCGCGACACGGTCGATTTGCGGCATTCCTTTACCGCAAGGATTGCGTGAGTCGGATAAGCTTCCGGAACCCATTTTTACTCCATCAACAAAAGAGGATGTCGGTCATGATGTCAACGTTTCTCAAGAGTTTGTCGAAAACGAGCTTGGCAAGGAGATGGCGGAGCAGCTTAAAAAGACAAGTTTGGCAATATACCAAAAAGCAAGCCAGTATGCGGAATCCAAAGGGATCATTATTGCCGATACCAAATTCGAATTCGGTCTATATGATGGCAAAATGATCTTGATCGATGAGGTTTTGACCCCGGATTCATCCCGCTTTTGGCCTCGAAAGACCTACGCTCCCGGCGGATCCCAGGCCAGCTTTGACAAGCAGCTTGTAAGAGATTATTTAGAAACACTCGATTGGGATAAAACACCGCCTGGCCCCGATCTGCCAGAGCATATTGTCCGCAAGACCAGTGAAAAATATTCAGAAGCTTTAACCTTGCTCAGCGGGCGATCATTTTGCCCAGGGTCATGCCATGGCTGTTAGTTCCGTATCCGCGATCGAGGAGCTGGTAAATCAAAGACTGCACGATCTTCTTCGAAAATTTTTGGGA
Organism: uncultured Planctomycetales bacterium; assembly: GCA_964486675.1. GTDB lineage: Bacteria > Omnitrophota > Gorgyraeia > Zapsychrales > Aceulaceae > CALGLP01. The sequence goes on from CAZAOD010000035.1 coordinate 8,043, forward strand.
GAAAACGCTCGATCGGTTACCAGCAAGATCGTTGACGATGTGATCATCGTAAGGTTCCAGAACGTTCTTGCTTTGGGGGAGAAACATTTAAGCGAAGATCCTCACGGAGGAAGACTGATCCAAGACCTTAAGATGAAGTTGATCGAAAAAGCAAGGCCAGCCTTAGAGTGCTGTATCGAGGATATCACGGGCGCGCGCGTGATGGACTTGCATTCAAGTTTTAATTTGGCTACGCGAGAACGGCTAGAGATCTTTGTGCTGGATCAAAATTTAATATAAGAACAATAATAAGGAGGTGACATGCTTGAATGGAACGCGTATGGGGATTACCCTCAGATAGACAAAGCGTCGTATATTCACCCTTCAGCTGTTGTTATTGGAAAGGTCGTTATCGGCAGCGGTGTTTTTGTCGCGCCTGGGGCGGTGATCCGCGCTGATGAAGAAGAAAGCTCGATCATGATCGCGGACCATTGCAATATTCAGGACCATGTCGTTATTCACGCGCTTAGCCATAGCCGCGTAGAGCTTGGCGAACGAACATCATTGTCGCATGGCTGTATCGTTCATGGTCCTTGCAAGATCGGAAAAGATTGTTTTGTCGGTTTTAATTCAGTGATCTTTAACGCCGAATTAGAAGATCGTGTTTTTGTCAAATTTATGGCTGGAGCCCTGGATGTACACATTCCTGCCGGCCGCGTGATACCTAACGGAACGGTCGTTGATACCCCAGCCAAATCTGACGCCTTATTGGCTATGCCGAAAGATCTGGAAGTCTTTAGCCATAACGTTTTGAAAGCTAATGCGGTTTTGCTTAAAGGCTACCATAAAGAAGTTTAGAACCAGGATAGCATTTTTAACTGTGATCGCGTCTTGAGAGGATTAAGGATTTTCAGAAAAGAAAGCTTCTTGATAGGATAAAGTTTTATAGGTATAATACGCTGTTGATAAGATCTTTTCTTGAGCCAACTCTTGTAAGTCGTATCCCTATTCTCAGAGAAAGGAATCAAGGGATTGATCTCAAAGGTGCGTAAGTGAATTTTATGATAGGCAATGCTCCCAAAAGGGCGTTGCCTTTTTTATCGGTTGATCCGCTTTTTAAAGGTTTTGAATATGCAAGCTAATTTGGATTATATTTTCTTTTTATATGGACTGTCTTTTTTTACTTTAGCGGTCGTTTCGTTTCGCTTCTGCAGGGAAAAGATCAAGACTTCCTTGCAATGGAAATGGATGGCTTTCTTTGGCATGCTTCATGGCGCGCATGAATGGACCAGCCTGGTGGCCATTTCCTTTCCTCCAGATCGTTTACGCAATACCCTTTCTTTTGCCTTGCTGACAGCTTCCTTCTTTTGTCTTTTAGAATTCGGCCGCAGGTCATTTAAAAGAAATACAGGACAGTATTTAGTTGGATCCTGGATATATGGGCCTCTTGTTCTTTTGTGTGTTGCATGCGGCTTGCATGGCACAGCAGGATGGGATATAGGTGTTCGTTATTCTTTAGGTCTTTTCGGTGCTCTGTTGACCGCACTAGCGTTCTTTCAGCGGGCAGAGAACACGCCTTTTCACCATAAAAAACGTTTGCGGGTCATCGGATATATATTTATCGTGTATGGGTTGGCGGCTGGTTTTATCGTGCCACATCATGATCTTTTCCCTGCCTCTATTATCAATCAGAATTCTTTTCTTCAGATGACAGGCGTTGCTGTTCAGGTCGTTCGGGCGCTATGCGCTATTGTGATCACGTTGCTGAGCTTTTCGATCATTATAAGCTTGGAGATCTCATGGGCTGAAGAACAAGCCAGAAGATCTCTGAAGCGGATCTTTGTTTTTCAGCTTGCTGTTTTGTTTCTAGTTATTGTTGGAGGATGGATCTTTTTGCAGAGGGCCTCAGAGGGCGAGGTGGCACGCAAATCCCAATATCTTTTAGACAGAACGCGTTATCTTTCACAGGCGATCAATATTGATCATTTAAGAAAGTTATCGGGAACGAGAGCGGACCTTGATCTTGCGGTTTTTGAGCGTGTTTGGGATTTTCTGAAAGAGATCCCAAAAGTCTTCCCGGAGCAACGCTTTGCTTATTTTCTGATCAAGCAAGACCAACAGCTAGTTTTTTTAGCCGATTCAGAGCCTTTGGGTTCGCAAGATAGATCTTTGCCGGGTGATGTCTTTGATGGCGCACCGCAAGCTTTTTATGATGTTTTTACGACTCGCCAGAGTTCCATCGTCGGTCCTTATAGCGATGAGTGGGGAACATGGATCAGCTCGGCGTTGCCTATTTTTGACCCGGCAACAGGGCAGATCATTGCTCTTTTTTGCCTTGATCATAATGCCAAGGACTGGGCGCGAGACCTTGCAAGGCACCGTTTTTCGATCATCTTAGGGATCCTATGCCTGTCTTTTTTTATTGTTCTTAGCTTTTACATCTTCGGCAGAGAAAAACCCTTATCTAGCAAGATCTTTTATATTGAGACCTTTTACGGGGCAAGCTTCTCTTTTGCGGTTGCCATCTTCATTTTTTTGGTTACCCTGCAAATAAGCCGTCAGCAGCGCGATTTTCAATTTCAAAGGATCGCCGTTGTTTCTCAGGAGATCTTTGCGAGCACATTTCGTGAGGCGCGTCATTACTTAGAAAGCCTGACAAAATATTTTGAATGCTCATCCGACGTAACGTCCGAAGAATTCCATCGTTATGTTTTTGAGCTGGTTCAGGACCATGCGGGGATACAGGCCTTTGCCTGGATCCCTATTGTCAGGTCTGAAGAACTAGGCGGGTATGAGGCAAAAGCAAGAGAGTGGGGAGAGAAAGATTTTTTTGTTTTTGAGAGAACACAAGCAGGAGGAAAGATCCCTGTTGGAAAAAGAGAAGAATATTTTCCTCTGCATTATCTTGAACCTTTATCTGACAACAAAGCCGCGTTAGGTTTTGATGCGTATTCAGAACCTGTGCGCCGACAGGCCTTAGAGAAAGCACGTAAGAATGATTTGCGGTTTGCCACGGGCGCGATCGATTTTGTTGTTGATCAGAAAGGACGAAAACAAGGGATCCTTGTTTATCAACCTGTGTACGTGCCCAAGCAAGGATTAGATGGTGAAACAAAAAGAGAAAAGGAGTTTAAGGGGTTCTTGATGATGGCTCTGCGTCCCCAGTCACTTTTGGAAACAGGGTATTCGGTAAAGCTTTTTGCTGATCGGCAGCTTACGCAGTCTTATGTCCTCGATCTTGATGATCCTTTGGGGATAACAGCCATAGCAAGCTATCCTGAAAAAAAAGGCCTTTCTCCGGCTGACGCGCAAGCCCTGTTGCATAAGAAGCCTAATGAGCTTAAAGAGGTTATGGTCTTTTCTTTCTTCGGCCGTGCATACGCCATCGTTGTTATTCCAGAAAAAATGTTCTTTCAGGAACACGTCAAGCTTTTACCTTGGTTCGTTTTGTTCGGAGGGCTTCTGCTATCGGTTCTTTTGACACTTTTGATCT
>CAZAOD010000035.1:11524-13183 GCA_964486675.1 uncultured Planctomycetales bacterium
GCGCGCTGAAGAGATCGTGGTCCGCAGAACGGCAGAGCTTTTTGAGAGTGAACAAAGATTTCGGAGCATTTTTGACAATATGGCCGATGGTGTGGCGATCTATCGGGCCATAGATGATGGCAAGGATTTCGTGTTCGTTGATATCAATCGGGCAGGGCAAAGATCTTCCAAGATAGAGCGCAATGACGTTGTTGGCCGGCGCGTGACCGATGTTTTTCCTTTTGTTTCGGACATGGGGCTTCTTGCGGTCATGACACAGGTTTATCGGACTGGAAGATCGCAGCAGCATCCGCAGGCTCTTTATAGGGATGAACGCATTCAGCAGTGGGTAGAAAATTTTGTCTGCAAGATCTCTTCAGGTCTTATTGCCGCGATCTACACGGATGTAACGGACCTAAAACGCCATGAGCAAGAAGTTTTGAATGCTCATCAGAAGCTTCGATCCATTATGGATTCAGCGACCCGCGTTTCTATCATATCGACCGATCTGGATGGTATTATCCAAACCTTTAATAAGGGCGCTCAGCAGATGCTTGGCTATAAAGAAGAAGAAATTATCGGAAAGCAAGTTTTTTCTGTCCTTCATTTAGAGTCAGAAATGTTACCGTATGCTCAAGAACTGTCTCGGGAATTTGGCTATGCGGTCAGCGGTTTTGAAACATTTGTCGCTCGCGTCAAGAAGGGCCAGCGCGAAGAGCGCGAATGGACCTATGTGCGCAAGGATGGAAAGTTTTTAACAGTTAACTTGGTTGTAACAGCTATCAAGAATGATGCCGGAAATATTACAGGCTTTTTGGGTATCGCTTCTGATGTGACCGAAAGCAAAAAGGCTCGGGAAGACTTGGCTGAGGTCAACCACAGCTTAAGAGAGAATGAAAAACTTTTGCGCCGGCTTTTGGTTGACTTGGAAGAAAGAAATGAACAGTTGAAAAAAACACAAGCTCAACTTGTGCAATCAGAGAAGATGGTGGCTGTTGGTCAGTTGTCCGCTGGGCTGGCCCATGAGATCAAGAATCCGTTAGCGATCATGTTGTTAGCCGTTGAGTCTTTGGAAAAGAAGGCGAGTACTTTTAGCGAAGAGATCCAGAAGAAATTCGCAATGATCAGAGACTCTGTCCATCGCATGAACAAGATCATCAAAGGATTGTTGAGTTTTTCACATCTATCTGAGTCCGCTTTTAGTCCAGTTTTGATTAATCATATTATCACCGCGGCGGTAGCGCTGGTGCATAACACAGCAAAGATCAATAATATTGAACTAAAAGTTCAACTTTGCAAAGACCAGCAGGTCATGGCGGATGCCTTGATGTTAGAGCAGGTTTTCGTGAATATCCTTAGCAACGCGATCGATGCTGTACAGCGCTCAGGAGATGTCTTTGTAACGACGTGGACTCAAGATAACGATGCTGGCGAGCCTCAAAAAATAGTTATTGAATTTCGCGACACAGGCCCTGGCATCCCCCCGCAAGCGCTTAAGAACATCTTTAATCCTTTCTTTACGACAAAGGAAACGGGGAAAGGGACCGGCTTAGGGTTAAGCTTAGCATTTTCCACGATCGAGAAACATAAAGGTAAAATAACAGCTTCCAACTACGCCCATGGTAAAGGAGCTGTGTTCTTGATCGAATTACCTGTCTTGACAACCAAGAAAGATGCTTA
>CAZAOD010000035.1:13193-13618 GCA_964486675.1 uncultured Planctomycetales bacterium
AGATGCTTAAGCGGTCTTAAAGATATGGAACGTAAGAAAACGATCCTTTTTGTAGAAGATGAATCTGATCTGCGGATGCTGGTCGCGGAAGAACTTTCAGGCCTTGGCTATTATGTTATGGAAGCCGATAATGGAGAAGAGGCGCTGGCTTGTTTCGATAAATCTATACCAGATCTTATTATCACAGATATTGTCATGCCCAAGATGGATGGCGATGAGTTTGTCAGGGCTGTGCGCGCTTTGGATCAAGGCAAGAAGATCCCTATCATCGTTGTAAGCGCCTACGCGCCTAAAGAAAAGATTTTCAGCGACTTTAAAGATGTGTTTATCCTTGAAAAACCTTTCTCTGTAGACCAGCTTCTTTCCATGGTCCAGCAATTTCTTAGCGCTTAAAAGTTTTTTATCAACAGGATGTCCTCCGCTAT
>CAZAOD010000035.1:13628-14603 GCA_964486675.1 uncultured Planctomycetales bacterium
TAGAAAAGAGTCGTCTACAGCGTAATAAATATTTGACAGACAGAGATACGTACTGTATTATTAATGAAAATCATTTTCATTTAGGAGATGTAATGCCAGAAAGATCATGTCATCGACATGGATGGCTGCATGGAAAATTCCGTGGATGCGGTTATCGGTTAACCATGGGGCGAGAAGCGATCTTAAACGTCTTAGCCCAGTCCCAGGAACATTTAAGCGCGGAAGATGTTTATAAAAAAGTTCATGCGCAGTATCCTCAGATCGGCTTAACGACAGTTTATCGAACGCTGGATGCCTTGTCTCGCGCGGGTTTAGTGGCGCGACTTGACTTCGGAGATAAGCGGGCGCGTTATGAGCTCGCGGAAGGCCCTAAGGGCGTACATCATCACCATCATCTGGTTTGCACGCAATGTCATCGGATCATTGAATATACGGATTTTATTGATGATGAGGTTGAGCTATTGCGTGTCACGGAAAAAGGCTTGCAAGAGAAGCATCAGTTTAAGATCACTAATCATCTTATTCAGTTTTATGGGATTTGCAGCGATTGTAATAAAGAATAAAGGAAAATAATTTTTTTTCTTTTGTAGTGAAAACCGTTTTCATTAAGAAGGAGGTGTTATATGCCGGGATTTGATGGAACAGGGCCGCAAGGACAAGGAGAGATGACAGGCGGCGGATGGGGTTATTGCGTTGTGGATGAGAGCGGCAGAGGAATGAATATTAGGATGGGAGAAAGCGGTTTTGGCCGCCGTGGCGTCCGGGGCTTTCGCAAGCGGTTCTTTGCAAAAGGATTTCCTGCCTGGACCAGAGGTCGACAAGGAATGCAGGCCTTTGGAAATTCTATGCGAAGCTTATCGAAAGCAGAGGAACTTGCGTCTTTACGGGATCAGGCAAGTTATTTTCAGGGAGAGCTCGACGCTCTACAGGCACGCATTCAAGAATTAGAGGCTAAATAAAAATAACAAAGGAGTT
>CAZAOD010000036.1:0-14410 GCA_964486675.1 uncultured Planctomycetales bacterium
TTTGCCGATACCGCAAAAGGCCAAAATTAAAATATCCGTCAGCATAGCGTGGATTCAAATAAAGCTCTTGCTGAAATGCTTGCTCGGCATCCAGCCATCGCCCTTGCTTTTCAAAGATCAAGGCTAAATTGCTATAAACCATATCCTGGCGCGGATTGATCGCCAAGGCCCTTTGATAATGGTAGACGGCAGGCTCAAACTGCCTGTTCAGATAATACATCGCTCCTAAATTCGCGTGTGCCAGCGGCGCATGAGGCGCGCTTTTGACAGCGCTTTTCCAGAATGCCAATCGATCCTGGAAATTTTTCGCGTATCCGTAATTAATAAGAATGAAGAGGGCAAAAAAGCATACGAACAAGATCTTGCTCCAGCGAGCACTTTTTTCTGACGCATCAAAATCTTTCGCGGCCATAACAGCTATCATAATGCCGACCATAGGAAAATAGAGGCGATGCTCTAAGAAGTCCGCCGGCGCCAACGGACTGGTCGCGCGCAACAAAGAAAAGAAAATAAAGACCAAAAACCATAAAAACCCAAAAGTGATCATAGGCCGTCGCTGTCCGCGAGACCGCGACAATACCGCTGCCCAAAGAACAACAGCTGATCCGCCTAAGATCAGCGAGGAATCTTTTAAGATCGGAAAAACTGAAAGATTAAAAGGAAAGAATATTTTTCCAAAATATAAGATAACGGCTGGACTATTGGCAATGATCGAGGAAAAGGATAGTCTAAGCCCTAAGCCCGCTGTGTCCAAAGCCATGCTGCGGCATAAAAACCACGATCCCAGACACACCAACCATCCCACAAAGATCTTTGTTGGCAAACGTGCTGAAGACTTTTTCTGTGCATACGCAAAATAAAAAAAACATAGAACCGGCATCGCCACAGCAGATTCTTTGGTGAACAAAGCCGCGAGAAAGAAAACGAAATGCCAGATCAGATCCCCAGCACGGAAAGACCGAAGATATCTTAAGAAAAACAAGAAAGTGCTGCCAGCGAACAGTCCGAGCAGAGTATCATTGCGGCCCGGCAACCAAGCGACAGCCTGCACGTTCGCCGGATGGACAAGGAACAAAAGCGCAAAGCAAAATGCTTTTCCTTGAGATAAAAAAAGACTCTTTAAAACAACAAAAATGACACATACAGCCAAGACATGAAATAAAATATTCGAAAAGTGAAAAACAAAAGGATCAGTTCCTGCAATAAAGGCGTCTATCATAAAAGACAACATCAACAACGGTCGATAATAACTTCCAGGATGGTGCGCCAGATGAAAAACATCGTCCCGAAAAATATTCCCTAAATAAGAGATATGGCGCAGCTGATGAACACGGTCAAGAATAAGGACATTATCATCAAAAAAGGAAAATCCAAAGAAAAGGGTCTGGCCGTAAACAAGAAAACCTATAATGAAAAAACACGCGAATGGACGCCAAGAGGAGAGAAGAAAATTTTCGAAACGATTGAGTGTGTTTCGCATGCGGTTAGCTTTAAATTCGCCGTCGCCTAAGAAGGCTTCTCGCTTCGCTCGAAGTGATCTGGCATGCCCTTTGAAAAAGCATGCCAGGCCAAAAAAATGGTCGGGGAGGAGAGATTTGAACTCTCGACTTTCTGCTCCCAAAGCAGACGCGCTAGCCAAGCTGCGCTACTCCCCGATGATGAGCCGATAGTATACCACGCGCCTTTTAAAGTTGCAACTACTGACCTTGTGCTTTACGTAGAAAACGGCCCTTAGCAAAGCAATCTTTATTTTGAAAGAAACACCTTCTTTCGCTATAATGGAACAATGCACAAAAAAGCGATCCTCCTTTTTCTTCTGTTCGCTACGATCTGCGTCGGAGTGCTGACGTATGTCAACAATGTCTTCCTGCCTGTTAAACTCAAAGACATGATCATTCATGAGATCTCCAAAAAGCTTAACCGTTCTGTTTCCATTGAAGATCTCTATTATGTTCCCCTGAAAGGACTGGTTTTGAAGAATGTCGTCATTCAAGACAGAGCTCCTAAGGTCGAAAAAATATTCTCCGCTCAAGAGATCTCGATCAGCATCTTTTACATTCCGCTCATCTTCCAAAAGAAGATCATTATCCCATCGCTAGTCGTTGACGATCCTGTTCTCTTGATCTCCCGAGAGCGCACGGGATCATGGAATTTCCAGGACCTTCTGACCCCTGAAAGAAAACAAGACGACAGCTCTTCCTTTTCTGCGTATATTGCTGGCTTGACGATCAACAATGGCACCCTTTTGCTCTTCGATAAAAATATCGCGCGGGAGGCTATTGAAAGGATCGACCATATCCATATCCGGGCGTCTTTGTCCCTGCCGCAGAACATGAAGGCTACTGTTAAGGTTTTTCCGCGCGGCCAGAAAAGCCTTAAAATATTCGCCGACTTAAACTACGACTTTATCTCTCAAGATTTCTTATGTCAACTTCGGGCTGAGAATATCTTCTTAGAAAACTTTTCTGAATATATCAACCGCCCTGGATTGAACCTCAAGAAAGCGAAGATCTCCCTGGCAGCGCTGGACCTTTCCCAGCGCGCCGGAAAGATCACGGGACGCGGTGAATGCGTGTTTGACGCGGTCCAGATGGATCTTCAAGAAAAGAACACGGTCACCTTCTCCCCGACGCTGACCATTAACGAGATCGATCTTCAAAAAAAACAATGGCGCATCAAGGGCCGCGCTGATGTCAAGCAAGGACAACTAGCAATCGATCCAGACCGTCTTTTAACATCGGACATCGCCTACGACTTCACAGCCATTTATACTGATAAAAAAACAACACTTAATGGAAAGATAAGCTCTGCCAACACATCTGGCCAGATAGGAAAAGACCTCACCGTTTCTCTTCAGCCTCAAGGAAGCCTTGATCTATCTTGGTTCAACAACACAACCGAGATCAAGACCCAGCTCAAGCTAAACAATACGCAAGTCACATTCAAACCTAATGCTCATTTTGCCGATAGCCCTTTGCTGGACCTCTCGCTGACGTATAACCCCGCTTCCGTAAAGATGCCTATTGACTATCAAATCTCTTTATCTTTCGCCAATGGAAGCATCACAGATCTGCCCTTTGTCCAGATGGCTGAAAAGATCTCAGGAAAGATCTCTTTAGCGCCCAACAAATTCTCAGCCGAGTCTTTATCAGCTGTTGTCAGCCAGACTCCGGTGTCGATCTCCGGCGTTATGGAAAACTTCAAAGATCCTTGGGTCAACATTGATTTTCACGCAACCGATTTTAACTTAGGCGCGTGGGAAAATCTTGCCAGCCAATACCTGCCTAAAAATGACATCGACCTTCAAGGGGTCACGACCTTCAAATTAAAATATAAAGGAAACCTCAAAAAGATCACTGGCTCCTCTCTTCAGTGCACCGCTTCGCTTAAAGACGTAACGTTCAAAAATCAAGCGCTCGCGCAGACGATCACCGGTATCTCAGGAAATATCATCTATCAGGTGGCCAGCCTGAACACCTCTCACTATCTGCCAGACGAGGGATCATGGAAAGATGTGACGTTTACCTTTCATGATAAGACCTATACGCTCAATGGCACGCTAAAATTTAATAACCTAACAACACGCCTTCAAAGTGAGGATTTTTCTGTCGATCTAGATTCAAAACTATTTCCTGACCGCGTCAAGATCTCTACATTGACCGCCAAGCACAAACAATCCCAAGCAACCGTTCAAGGAGAAGTCTTTTATCCGAACAATAAAGCAGCAGCAAAACTAAACGTCAAAATCAATAGCACGCTTGCCTTAGAAGACCTAACAGCGCTAGTGCCAAGCATAAAGGAAAAAATATCTTCTGTTGACCCAAAAGGATTATGCTCTATTGAGGGCTTATTTGTCGGATCGCCACAACAATGGACAGATTGGGCGTTAGCCTTCACTTTAAAAAGTGATCGTGTCTCTTTGTATGGTTATACAATGGATAAGATTCTGGTAAAATACGATCAACGTGACCGCTTTATTAACAACTTTTCTATCTCTTCGTCCATTTATGGCGGCGCTTTGCTCGCGCAAGGCTCTAGCGATCTGTCCATTAAGGAGATGCCGTATAAGGCAACCCTCGAAATTAAAAACCTTGATTGCTCAAAACTGAAAAACGATACATCTTTAAAAGACAAAGATATTGCCGGAACATTAGGGTTAACATATACGGGCACCGGACCTCTGGCAGATCCTCTTTTAAGCCAAGGAAATGGATTCTTATCTATTAAAAATGGCAAGCTTTGGCAATTTGATGTCCTCAAAGGCCTTGCTCAACTTCTTTTTGTCCCCGGCAAGGAAAACATCACTCTTGATAGCGCGGAAAGCAATTTTTCCGTTGTCAACCAGAAAGTCCTTGTCAAAGACGCTCTGATCACAGGAAACCAGATCGAGCTTACCTGCAATGGGATGGTGAATTTTAAAGGTGATCTTGATTTTGACATCGTCTCGCGCTTTGCGGAAGGGGTTATCCGAAGTTCTGATTCCCTGCAAAAGACGATCGCTGCTTTCTTGACCCAAGCGGAAGATCTCTTAACCGTCAAGATCACTGGAACACTTGCAAAACCAGAATATAAAGTGATCCCACGACCTTTGAATGTGATCCAAAAAACAAAAGATTTTATTTTTGACGTCCTGCCAAATATTTTTCAATAAGCTTACGAAACTTCTTTAAAGCCTTAGCCCGATGGCTGATCTTGGCCTTGACCTGCGGGTTAAGTTCTCCAAAAGTTTTTCCATGCTTTATATCAACAAATAGCGGATCGTAACCAAATCCATTCTTTCCTTTAGGGCTTAAGGCGATGCGCCCGCGACAGCTTCCTGAAACAACACCAACAATACCGTTTTTGTCAGTAAGGGCCGCGTAACATCGATATCTGGCCTCCCTTTTCTTAAAAGGCACATTCTTCAGCAAGCGCAAAAGCTTTTGGTTGTTCTTTTTGTCGGTTGCCTGTGGCCCTGAGAATCTCGCCGAATAGATCCCCGGCTGGTTGCCCAAAGCCTTTACTTCCAAGCCTGAATCCTCGCCCATGACAAGTTTTTTAGTGTAAAGTGAGATCGTGGCGGCTTTTTTGATAGCATTTTCAGAAAAATTCTTTCCATCTTCTTCGATCTCTGGCATAGCCTGATAGTCTTCCAGGCAGGTTACCTTGACCTTAAGATCAGACAATAATTCTTTTATCTCTTTGAATTTCTTTAAGTTACGAGTAGCGACCAATAATTCGACCATGTTTTCCTCCGTTGATTATCTTTTTCATTCTAATATATCACAAAAATCCTTTATTTCCATAGACTTACAACTAAATTAAAATTTTATTCTAAAAATAAGCTTACGCCTTTTTCTGTCTTTACCGTCGAGGAAAACCAAAAAATAATGTTTCTCAAGAAAGCGCTTTCTTGAAAGCGCTAAATCCCGTTGTTTTGGCTCTTGACAGGATGCTATACTCCCAATTAGCCACGGAGCGTTCTTTCAAAGCCTTTTTAGATAAATTCTCCAAAAGGCAGGCCCGTGCGCTTCTTATCATTCAATTTCCATCTAACAACTTCAGGCCTGTAGCGCTTAATCTGTCCATTGCTGGGTTGGTTAAGCTTTTTAAAGGATTTCTTTTTAATAGATTGCCGCGTCAGGCTGTCGGCATATTCTATTAACCTTTCAGAAAAAGGAGGTTCAATGTTTACAGACAATCAAGAAAAAAAACTTCTCACTACTTCTAGTGAAGAAAAAATGTCTGTCGACCTTGAGATCTCCGGCCAAATATTATTTCGTAATGTCCCTATTAAAAACGCGCTCATCGAATTCGTTGTGCATGGAGCCAACGGCGAAACCCTGCTTAATCTAGGGAAAACTTTTACGGCATCCAACGGACACTTCTTTTTCTCACAAAAAATCCCTCTTTCCTACCGTGGCCAAGATATCGGTGTGCGTATTTGCGTCTATTCCACGCCATCGATCCACGGCAAACCTTTTCCCATATTCTTTGGCAGTGAAAGCTTTTTGTTATCACCCTGCCGAAACACGTATGACCTGGGAGGAATTTATCTTCAGCTTGCCTGGAGTTTTTGTGAACGCCCTCTATTCTTCGTTGGAAAAGTGTTCAAAAGAAATCATGACGAGAGCGTCTTGACAGGAAAAGTTGTGCAAGTTCGCACTCCCAATGGACATGTCATCGCAGAAGCGCCTATCAGCATTGACGGCTCCTATCACATCTACACATACGCGGACGGCCGACTGCCAGAATATACAAAGGTCATGCTATGCGTTATCGACAAAGGACGGACTTTAAAAGAAGTTGAAAACCTGATCGATCCGCTGGAATATATCTATGAAGCCAGCTTAGAAATTGAGGACTCTGATCTGCTAATCAATTCATAAATCTTGATTACATGAATATCAAAGGGGCCTTTTCCTGACAAAACAGGAAAAGGCCCATAGTATTTTTCCCTTTATTCTCTTTACCCTGATAACGCCTGGCGCTGAACATCAAAAAGCTCCTCGATCCCTCGCTGTGCGAGATCGATCGCTTCGTTCATCTGAGCGCGCGAAAAGGGTAACCCTTCGGCAGTGCCCTGGACCTCAATAAAATCACCGCTTGCGCGCATAACAACATTCATATCCATATCCGCCTTCGAATCCTCGCTAAATTCCAGATCTAAACGAAGCTCCCCAGCTACGATCCCAACACTTACGGCGGCCACCATATCTTTTACAAGCGCAGGAACTACTCTTGCCTGTCTTTGAAAATTCTTTAAAAGATCAACAACAGCTACATAGCTTCCCGTAATCGCTGCGGTCCGCGTGCCTCCGTCACCTTGGACAACATCACAATCAACCTTGATCGTTCTTTCCCCTAATGCTTGAAAATCGATGACACTGCGAAGCGAGCGGCCGATCAATCGCTGGATCTCAAAGGTCCGTCCGGATGTCTTATTGCGCGCGATCCTTTCAGGGCATGAACCTGGCAACATGCCGTATTCCGCGGTCAGCCATCCCGTCCCCGTTCCTTTCACGAAAAGCGGGACCATATCCTCTAAAATAGCGCTGCAGATCACCTTTGTATCGCCAAACTCGATCAAGCAAGACGCTGGCGCATACTTTAAATAACGACGCGTGATCTTAACAGGACGAAGCTCATCATTCTTTCGATTATGATTTCGGGGCATGAAAACTCCTTACAGTTAACAGGATTGGGGATATTCAGCAGCAACAACGGTTTGAATGCCTCCGCGAGGCTTCATCACAACCTCCACTTTGGCCCAGCGCGGCTGGCAAGCGCTGACAACATCGTCTAAGATCTTGTTGGTCAAATGCTCATGAAAGATACCAATATCGCGATAGAACATAAGATAATATTTGAATGATTTGAGTTCTAGACATTTTTTTCCAGGCTTATACCAAACCTTAATGGTCGCAAAATCTGGCAACCCAGTCTTAGGGCAAATGCAAGTAAACTCATCTGTCGACAGATCGATCAGATATTCGCGATCAGCGTATTTATTATTCCATACATCAATGCGCGGAGTCTTAAGACGACGGATCTTTTCTTGTAGATGTTCATATGTTCTTTTGACCATGAATTATCTCACCTTTAATAATTTATGCATTTGCGCCACAACGCGCACATCCGACAAGAAACGCAAGGCTTTTTCTTGAGCAGTAAAACAGTGCTGTAAAAGTTTTCTTCCAAGCTCGTCGTGTTGCGGCTGCAGGATAAATACTATATCACGATTGATGCAGGATGCAAGCTTTGCGGCACGCGCGATCTCGCTTAAAGGCGTCTCAAGTCCTACCACAACCTTCACAAAAACATCCTTTGCCTTGGCGACACTTAAAAATCGCTCATGCTCTTTCCAAAAAGGACCTTGTCTTGTCACGCTGGGAAGTTTTATATCCATGGCGATGATATCCACAAGGTGGATTACGTCCTTTAGCTCTTGAACCAATATGCCGTTTGTTTCAAGATAAATAGGTATCTTTTTTTGCTTTAACAAAGGCAAAAAACTTTTCAGGAATCCGGATTGCTCTAAAGGTTCTCCTCCCGTAAGACTAACACCTGCGGCCTTAGAAAACCGTGAAACTTCCTTAAAGAGCTGCGCGCAAGAATACGTCTGAAATCCGTAAGAATCTTCTCTTCCTTGGGGTGTATCACACACGCGACAGCCTAATTGACATCCAAAAAAACGGATAAAAATCTGCCTACGCCCCACATACTTTCCTTCCCCTTGAATGGAAGAAAAAACTTCGCTTATCTTGGCGGTGATCATAAAGCGGGATCTTTACGTTTAAGCGCCGCGAAACCTTTTTGACGCAACAGACAGCTGTCGCAAGCACCACAAGGTTTGGCCTGGCCCTTATAGCATGACCATGTTAAATGATAAGGAACTTTTAATCGGTATCCTAAGCGGATGATCTCTTCTTTGGTCTTGCGGATCAGCGGGGCTTTGATCTGGATCGCGCAACCCCTGGCTCCTGCCTTTGTTCCAGCGCGCATTGCCCGTACAAAGGCTTTGAGAAACTGAGGGCGGCAGTCCGGATAGCCGGAATAATCGCGGACATTGGCTCCTAAAAAAATTGTGCCGGCCCCGATCGCTTCCGCAAATGACGAGGCAAAACTTAAAAAGATCATATTTCTCGACGGAACATAAGTAGATGGTATCTTGTAGGATATGTTCTTTAACGCACGATGCTCCGGAATCGCCTGATGGGAGTCCAGCAGTGATGATCCCTTCCACGGCAATGAAATTTTAAGAACACGATGATCACAGCCCGCAAACCTTGCGATACGCTGAGCCCGCAGCACCTCTTTATCGTGACGCTGCCCATAGCGAAAGATCAAGGCCGTAACATCATATCCTTGATGCTTAGCAATATAAAGGGTTGTTGTTGAGTCCAGGCCGCCGGACAACAGGACAATAGCCTTTTTATACTGCTTTTTCATAATAAGTCGCGTTCGCTTTTTCAGATTCCCAAACCGTGACACGCTTAGGCGCAACAGTCTTTAACTTCTTCTTGAGCGAATCGAAAAGATACTGGGCGATATTTTCTGAGGTAGGATTGACGGTCTGAAAATAAACGAGGTCGTTGAGATGCGAATGATCAAGCTCCTCAAGAACAGCGTTAAGAGCGCTTTTGATCTCCTTAAAATCAACGAGCATACCAGTCTTATTAAGATCCTCTCCAGCAACGACGACATCAACGTGCCAGGTATGCCCATGCAAATTCTTGCATTTACCCTCGCAATCCCTTAACGAATGGGAAGCCGCAAACTCACCCTTAACGGTTAATTCATACATACGCCTGATCCTTTATGAACGTTTTTAATAGCACAGCCCAGAAACCGCTTGGCCAATGTCTTAAAATGCTGAGGTTTATCGCTAACAAAAAATTGACGTTTTCCACGATGATCTTGTGTGTTTAGAAGTCCCATCTTCTTTAAAAGATCCTTCACTTCTTGAGCGATCTCTTTTGCCGAGTTGATCAAAAAGACCTTTGGACCAACAGCCTTTTGAATAACATTGCGTAATAAAGGATAGTGCGTACATCCCAGTATCAAAACATCCGCCTTAGACTGGATGATAGGACGCAAATATTTCTTCGCGGTCTGCTGAGCGATCACATTATCATACCAGCCTTCTTCCGCCAGCGGCACAAAAAGCGGACAAGGCTGGTTCACGACCTTGATACCTTTATCAATATTCTTAATCGTTTTCGCATACTGGCCGCTGTGGATCGTAGCGGATGTGGCGATCACGCCGATAACTTTTTTTTTGCTCATGCGCACCGCTTTGCAAGCCCCCGGGACGATCACGCCGATAATCGGAAGCTTATAGGCTTTGCGCAGGCTTTCTAAGGCAAAACTTGATGACGAATTGCAGGCAACAACGATCATCTTCACTTTATGCTTCAGCAAAAAACGCACGTTCTCATGAGAAAACCGTACGATGGCCTCCTGAGACTTTGTCCCATAAGGCACGCGGGCAGTATCACCAAAATAAACAATATTCTCACAAGGCAGCTGCCGCATCAGTTCCTTAACAACGGTCAATCCGCCTAACCCTGAATCAAAAACCCCAATAGAAAATCTTGAACGAGACATGCTCAATCCTTTATCATTAAAAATACATACGAATATATCGTGATACGCTCTCCGCGATACCGTCAGCGATTTTCTGACGATAGACGGCTGACTGTAGATTCTTTTCTTCCGCGCGATTCGACAAAAAACCCACCTCAACAAGAACGGATGGAACAAGCGTGTATTTTAAAACATAAAAACCCGCCTGCTTATCGCCTCGATGATGAATATCAAGAGCGGCAGAAACCTCATGCGTTAAACACCGCGCCAAACGGTCTGAATGAAGATCTTTATACCCTCGCATCATATCGATCACTGTCTTTTGCAGTGTCAGATCATTTCTTTTCATCTGATACGCCGAAAATGACTGCGAATATTTATCCGGATCAACAGCTTCCCTGCTCTCTTTCGGATCAAGCGTCCGCAATGAATATACTTCTAATCCTTTGACCCTAGAAGAATCCGCGATGTTTGCATGAATGCTCAAAAAAAGACCAATATCTTTTTGGTTCGCCAAATTCGCCCTTTCTTCAAGCGTCAGGAATTTATCCGTTTCACGTGTCATGGCCACAGAAAAACCCTTCTCTTCCAAATTCCTTTTCAAACGTTTTGCTATATCTAAAACAACATCTTTTTCTTTTGTCCCCGACACTCCTATCCCTCCAGGATCGTGACCACCATGACCCGCATCGATCAGGATCTTATGCCCTCTCAGATCCAAAGAGGTCTTCTTAAAAACAGGCGCGATGACCTTCATTTTAAAATCAGCTGGAACGTAGACCACACCCCGGGATAATCGCACAGGGCCGCTCAACAACAACTTGTCTTTATTGACCACAACCACATTGCTTCCTACCATTGCCCTGGCTTGGATATGATCCCTTTGAATGGTAATGACCTGGCTGTTGCTGTCCACGATACAACTGATGCCATAACGCACGCAAAGATCCTTCAGGATCACTTCTGGCTCGCTGCCGATTCCTGGTGGCGTTGGCATTGTCACGCATCCAGGCAAAAGAAAACAAGCGATCACAATAATGGCCACCCGCGATAATACGCGTATCAAAGAATAATGCATGTCACTTTTTCTTTTCCGGTCTACCGGAGATCTTTTCAGAAGAAGGATGGTCTCCTGTGACGATCGTTGGCGTTAAAAAGATGATGATTTCTGTCTTTGTTTTTTCTCTGTCTTCATTACGAAAAACGGTTCCAAGAAAAGGGATGTCCCCTAAAAAAGGGACCTTGTTGATCGTTCGACTGTCCTGTTCTTTGATCAGGCCTCCGATAACGATGGTCACAGCATCCTTGACCATGACCGTTGTTTCGGCCTGAGAAGTTTCCACAATAGGGATCTTATTATTTGTACTGGTCGTTAAATAATCTGTGCGCGCGCTTACCTCAGGCCGGATCTTCATGGTCACATACCCATCACCGTGGATCGTTGGCGTCACATAGAGCTTGACTCCCACCTCAATAAAATTGACTGTTTCGGCGGTTGTTGATGGGCCGGACGAAGTGGTCGTTGTTTGTGTCGTCACATAGGGTTCGCTGGAGCCGACAAGGATCTTTGCCTCTTCATTGTTGATCACGGTAATTCGTGGATTGGACAAAATATTCGTATCGCCAACCGTCTGCAAAGCCTCAATCAAAACCTTATAATCATCTGTAGAGAGCGTTCCAATGCTCAGCTTGCCCCGCTTGTCCGCGCTTGACAAAATGCTAAACTGACTCGCCAGATCAAGAGTATGAAAGTCAGAAACGATCGCCTCCCAGTCAACGCCAAGCTTGTACTGATCGTTCAAATTGACCTGAACGATCTTGGCTTCGATCAAAACCTCTGGATGCTTTGTGTCAAATGCCTGGATCATCTTTTCGACCTGAGCGATTCTCTCCTCAGTGTCTGTAACCAAAACTTTGTTGGAGCGCGCGTCGAATTCCACCTTGCCAACGTTCTTTGACAAAAAGCTTTCGATCTTCTTTGCTACGTCCTCTGTTTTTGAATAACGGATCTCAAAGGTTTTTGTTGTGACTCGAATATCCATGCGCCGGATCATATCTTCCATCAAGATGACCTTGTCAGGGCGATCCACAAGGATCACCGTGTTCGACACAGCGTCAGAGGAAATCTTTCCTGACTGGCTTTTGATCTGATCCAAAACAGCAACGACTTCTGGTGTCTTGACATACTTTAAAGCAACAATCTTCGTTGTCAGGCTTTGACCAAACTTGTATCCATACATTTTTTCGTACTCAGCGCCAGAAATGACTTTAATGATATTGTTTTGCTCAACGTAAGCTAAATTATTGGACTCAAGGATAATGCGTAGCGCATCGCGGACATCCACATTCTTAAGATAAATAGTAACCTTACCGACAACATCTCTTCCGGAAACGATATTTAAACCACTTTTCTTGGAGATCAACTTCAGAACATCTCCAATGTCCATATCTTTTAGCTCTAACACATCCATCATGAAAGATGCAGGGACCACAGAAGCTTCATCCGCAACAGATTGCCGTGATCCGATAGGATCCGAAGATGTTTTTTCTACCCCCTGGCCTTCTGCCTGACTTGGAACAGCTGATGGGACATCCACCTGAGATTGCGCGATCGTCGGCTGGGAAAATTGCTTTTCATAGCTATCCAAAGCGCTCTGTACTTGATCAGCAGGGACAGCGGCACGTTCTTGAGCCACAGCCAATGAGAAAATCCATCCTGTCAGCATCAAACAAACAACCATGCCTATTATAAGAATTTTTCTTGCCTTCATGGGCAACTCCTTTGAAAAAAGTTTAGGGTATTATACCAAAATCCTTTTAAAAATATTGTTTTTCCATTCTATTGCTTGAGCTCGATCTCAAGCCCTTCTTGCAAAAAAACAACACGCCCCTCCTCGATCGTCTTAACCTGAACAGATTCTAGCTGATCTCCTGGATGAATGAACACGGTCGTCCTGCTTGTCAGGTCTTCGAGGATGGCTTCTGGAACATCGCCTAAAACAATGCCAACAAGTTTATAACGCTTTGTCAAATCAACGCTCGCATTGGCGGCCACTTGCGCCAAGGGGCGCTCAAAAAGATCGCGCGCTTCTAACTGGCCTTGATAATGCGCGAACGGTTTAATTTCTTTCTGAGTCAAAACAGGATCCTGTGTCGCTGAAGGCGTCGGTTCATCGTCCTTGGCCCATCTATCACCTTGAGACTGCGGCTTGTCCACGGTGCTATACACCAACAATGCTATCAGGCCTGCCAAAACAAGAATCAATAAACCGTTTAAGAATCTGAATAAATTTTTGCTATCCTTTTTGACCGGCTTTATCGAGTTCTTCTGATCAATAGGCTTTGACTTGTTCTCCGGCTTCTCCCGAATAAGGCGCAAAAGTTTTTCTTCCGGTAGATGACCTTTCATCATGTCCGCCACCTTTTTTCTTCTTCGACCAGCGCATGAATAAGCTCAGCGGTCACCGTCTCCCGCCCATCCATAACCACACGCTCCAGCGCGTTATGACACAAAAGCGTTACTTTGCGCGGATATCCCTGAGTTACCTCATAGATCTTTCTGATCGCTTCAAAGGTAAAAATCTCTTTTTTTCCGTTAGCACCCGCCCGCCCAAGACGAAAGCGGATCATCTCCGCCGTCTCATTCTCGTCGAGAGGATTAATAATATATTTTAGGGCCACTCGATCCATAAAATTCTTAACCTTTTTAATGCGCGGTAATAATTCCATTTGACCAAGAATAATCAATTGCAACAATTTGTATTCATTCGTTTCATAATTCAGCAGTGTCCGCAAGATCTCGATGAAGGGCATGGAAAGCTTTTGCGCCTCATCAACCAAAAGGACAATGGTCTTGCCCTCGTCCACGCCTTTCTGAAAAAGATAGCGCTCAATCATTTCTCTGTGGTCCATGGAAGAACGCAAAAAAGGACTGACGCCAAACATTTTCGTCAGATGCGCCAAAAACTGATATTCACTCTTAAAATCCGGATCCAAGATCATGTGAAAAATATAATGCTCTTCTTCACCATTAAATGATTGTAAAAGCGCTCGTGATAAGGTTGTCTTACCCGCACCCACATCGCCCAAGACAATGCTTAATCCTCGGCGAAGACGTACCGCTATCTCCAGACGCTTAAGAGCGGTCGTGTGCTCTCTGGAGTGATAAAAAAAATCCGGATCAGGACTTGTCGAAAAAGGCTCCTTGCTAAGGTCTAATGCCTGGTAATAGCTCACGCGCTCAGCCTCGTTTTTATTTCTTTTAAAGAAAGTCCATCATTTTGCAGTTTGCGGATCCCCTTTAGCGATTCAACGGTGGCATCATCAAAATAACGAAAATTTG
>CAZAOD010000037.1:0-14008 GCA_964486675.1 uncultured Planctomycetales bacterium
GACGCGAGGATCATCCTGTAGAAAGTTTTAAAAAAGAATCTTTATTGACAAATTTTATTACGGGCGGTAATCTAATATCAGGTTAAGTTTGTAGGAGAAGAAAAGACGTATCGTTCTTTGATTCTCAAAATCCTTTTAAAAAGGTAGGAGTCAGATGGTTAAGGGCAAAGTAAAGTGGTTCAATGCAAAAAAAGGTTACGGGTTCATCGCAGCGGATAGCGGAGAGGATGTATTCGTCCACTTCAGTGAAATTCAGCAGGATTCTGGCTATAAGTCATTAGATGAGGGCCAGGCTGTTGAGTTTGAGATGGTTAACGACGACAAAGGCCTTAAAGCGAAAGGTGTCAAGAAAGCCTAATCGCTTTAAGCAAACATAGAGTAGCGTAACCAAGAAAAGGCCCCGCAGAATTTCTGCGGGGCCTTTTTTGTGTTAGAAAGCCTGCAAGATCCTCGCAGGCCATGCGTTACTTGAGGTATGTTTTTCGCGCGATATAGCTTGTATGAAGTAAATGGTGGGATTTCTCAGAAAGAGGCTTTCCTAAGAATTCGTCATAAAGTTTCTGAATGTAAGGATTATCATGACAGCATCGCACTTTTTGATCGCGATCGTCCTCATACAGGCCTTGCGCGCGTTTGATCCGTAAGTCATCGGTAACGCCGTAAGGTTGGCCTCCTCCAGCTACGCAGCCTCCTGGGCACGCCATAACCTCAATAAAATGGTACGGGGGTTCCTGATTATTCTTTTTAGCTTCAAGCACTTTGTTCATGAGATAGCGGACGTTACCAAGCCCATGGGCCACAGCCACGCGCACCTTTGTTCCTTTGATGTCAATGGTTCCTTCTTTGACACCTTGTAGCCCGCGCACAATATCGATCTCGACATTTTTCAGATTTTCACCCGTGATCATGTTATAGGCGGTTCTCAAAGCCGCCTCCATAACGCCTCCCGTGGTGCCAAAAATCGTTCCGCCTCCCGCATAGTCCCCTAAGATATGATCAGGTTCTTCATCCGGAAGATTCTTGAAATCAATACCGGCTTGGCGGATCATACGGGCCAACTCTCGCGTTGTCAGCGACAGATCGACATCTTGCTGTCCGGAAGAGAACATCTCTTGTGAGCGGATGATCTCAAATTTTTTAGATGTGCATGGCATAATGGATACCACGCAGATGCGTTTGGGATCGATCTTATTTTTCTCGGCAAAATATGTTTTAGCTAAGGCTCCGACCATCTCATGGGGGGATTTACACGAGGAAAAAAGATCAATGGCGCCGTGGATATATTTTTCCATAAAATCTACCCAGGAGGGGCAGCAGCTCGTGATCAGGGGTAAAGGCCCTTTTTTGTGAGCGAAGCGCTGAACAAATTCTGTAGCTTCTTCCACAATCGTCACGTCAGCGCCAAAGTTGGTATCGAATACCGCCTTAAATCCTAAACGACGTAAGACCGCGTAAAGCTTTTTGGTCAGGTTGGTCCCGATGGGGTATCCGAAGCTTTCACCGATAGCCACACGTACTGCGGGCGCGATCTGGGCGACACAATAATTGTTCTCATCGCGGAGTTTAGCCCATGTCGTTTCTGTCTGGTCGTATTCAAAAATAGCACCGGTCGGGCAATGCGCTGAGCATTGTCCGCAGCGCACACAAGGTGATTCCGCGAGATTGATGTTGGCTGTCTCCAGGTCTCCGGCTGGAGCGATACGCATGTTGATGCCGCGAGATAAGAACCCTACGGCCCAGACATCTTGGATCTGCTGGCAGACTTCGACGCATCGGCCGCAGCGAATACACTTGGCAGGCTCCAAGACAATACTTTTAGTTGATGTATCCTTTGTCTTGTTCTTAACGATCTTCTCAAAAAGCTCTTCCTGGATCGCGAAATCTGCCGTGAGCTTCTGAAGCTCGCAATAATAACTTCGTCCACACTGCAAACAGTCGTTGGGATGATTGGAGAGGATGAGCTCAAGAACGGTTTTGCGTACTTCCACGATCTCAGGATCATGAGTAATGATATCCATACCTTCTTCGAGTGTCGTACAGCAAGACCGTAACAGCTTTTTAGAGCCCTTGATCTTGACGATGCACAAACCGCAGGCTGCCGTGGCGGGCAGGTCTGGGTGTTTGCAGAGGGTTGGGATCTTGATCTGCGCTTGCTTAGCAGCATCCAGGATGCTTAACCCCGCAGGCACGCGAATATTTTTACCGTTGATTTTTGCTCTAATTGTTTTTGGCTGCATGATTAACCTCGTGTAATAGCTTTGAATTTACACCGCTCAAGACATTGGCCGCAGCGAATGCATTTCGCCTGATCGATCACATAGCCTTTTTCGCGGTCGCCAGAAATAGCGCCGGCAGGGCACACTTTAGCGCACAAGCCGCATTTGACGCATTTTTCTGGAAGGATCTCAAATTTTAACAGCTGGGTACACTTACGAGCCCGGCATTTGTTGTTTTGGATATGCTCTTGATATTCTTCGCCGAAATATTTCATTGTTGACAAAACAGGATTGCTGGCCGTTTGTCCGAGTCCGCATAATGACGCTTTTTGCATGGCTTGGGAGATCTTAAAAAGTTTGTTCAAGTCCGCCATTTCACCGCGGCCGCTTGTGATCTTTTCAAGCAGGTTTAAGAGCTGATAGCCCCCGATACGGCAGGGAGCGCATTTTCCGCAAGATTCGTCAACAGAGAACTGCAGGTAAAATTTTGTAATATCAACGATACAATCGTCTTCATCCATAACAATCATACCGCCGGAGCCCATCATTGAGCCGATCGCTGTTAAATTGTCGTAATCAATCGGCGTATCGAGGAATTCTGCCGGGATAACACCACCCGATGGCCCTCCGGTCTGCGCAGCTTTGAATTGTTTACCGTCTTTGATCCCGCCGCCGATATCAAAAATGATCTCGCGCAAGGTCGTTCCCATCGGTACTTCAATCAAGCCAGAATTATTGATCTTTCCTGTCAACGCGAAAACTTTTGTTCCTTTTGATTTTTCGGTCCCGATTTTGGCGAACCATGAAGCACCTTTGAGGATAATGACAGGGATATTGGCCCATGTTTCCACATTATTAATGACTGTCGGTTTACCCCAGAGCCCTTTGACGGCTGGAAAAGGGGGACGAGGCCTTGGCATCCCGCGTTCACCTTCCAGAGAAGCCAAAAGAGCTGTTTCTTCACCGCAAACAAAGGCTCCTGCCCCTAAGCGGATTTCGATATCAAAATCGAAGTTACTGCCGAGTATTTTTTCACCCAGCAGGCCGTAGTCACGTGCTTGTCCGATCGCGATGTTAAGCCGTTCGATTGCCAAAGGATATTCGGCGCGGATGTAGATATAGCCTTTATGGGCGCCGACCGCGTATCCGGCAATGGTCATGGCCTCGAGGATGGAATGAGGATCTCCTTCGAGCGTGCTCCTGTCCATGTATGCTCCGGGGTCGCCTTCATCCGCGTTACATACAATGTATTTAACATCTCCAGAGGCTTTTTGCGTAAAAGACCATTTCAACCCTGTCGGAAAACCTGCGCCTCCGCGGCCGCGAAGCCCGGATTGAGAAATTTCATCGATAACTTGAATCGGGGACATTTCAAAAAGGACTTTTTCCAGAGCTTTGTAGCCATCTCGAGCGATATATTCATCGATCTTTTCTGGATCAATAATGCCGCAATTTCGAAGAACGATACGAAACTGTTTTTGATAAAAATCAATATTGGCGACATCGGTCATTTGATGACGGCCTTTGTCATCTTGAGAGCGATACAAAAGGCGCTGAACAACACGTCCTTTGACGATATTCTCTTCCACTATTTCGTGAACATCTTCTGGTTTTAGGCGGACATAAAACGCGTTGTCCGGGAGGATTTTAACGATCGGACCCTGCTCGCAAAACCCAAAACAGCCTGTTTTAACGACTTGCACATCACTTTCCAGCTGGCGATCCTTTATTTCTTTGACAAAATTATCATGGATTTCCTGCGCGTGGCTTGATTCACAAGCAGTTCCGGCGCACACAAGAATATAATGTTTATAGGGCATAAAAACCTCTTTAATGTTGAACGATATCGATCGAAGGTTTGTCTTGAATGTGATCGTTAAGCAATGTTTTCTCTATGATATGTTTTTGAACGATCTTACGGGCGACATCCGCTGAAACGTTTCCGTAAAGCGTTGCTGGCATGTCTGGCATGAAAACCTCAACCGTTGGCTCAACATTGCAATTGCCCATGCAGCCGGTTTGTTTTACTGAGACGCTCTTTAGATTGCGTTTGTCCAAATCCTCGACAAAAGCTTCCAGGGTCTTTTTCGCTCCCGCGGCAATGCCGCAGGTGCCCATGCCAACGACGATACGGATCTCTTTTTCGCCGTCACGCTTGTCCATTTCATTTTTTAGTGATTCGCGCATTTTGCGCAGATCATCGAGTGTCAGCTTGCTCATAAATAACTCCTATGTTTTTTTGATGTCTTGCTCGAGGCTGTCAATGTATCGTTTAGCCAACATTAAATTGCCAGCGCAAGACAGGTCACTTAAGGTTTTTATCAGATCACTGCGAAGGACAGAATATTTTTTGTTCTTGCGTGATCGATTGATCATCAGATCATGTTTTCCATCAAAAGCGAGAAGCTGCAAGAGCGTTTGGGTCACATCACCCAGCGGGGGAGTGTCGATATGTGCCTTATAAAAGGTAAAAATAACCGACGTCCCGAAGTCTTTTTCCGACCGAATGTCCCATGTCCCGCAACCATGGTCAGTCGCTTGCGCGAGAAACGAAACGCCGAAGCCTTGTGTCCGATAGTGTTTCTTGCTATCGGTCGTAAAAGGGCTGTGCACCTTTGACAGCGTCTGTGAATCCATCCCTTTTCCGTTGTCCGCGATCAGAAAGCGAAATTCTTCCTCGCTTTCGATCACATCCACGATGATCAGCGTTGCTTCTGACGCGATCGCGTTTTCAACGATATCGCTTAAAAAATCGCAAAGCGTTAAATGCATTGCTTAATACTTAGAAAGAATTTCTGGAAGTTGGTTTTTGGACAACTTGCCATAAACGGTCCCGTTAATCGATACGACCGGAGCCAGACCACAACAGCCTAAACAACGCACAGCCTCAACGGAAAATTTTCCATCGGGTGTGACTGTGTTCAGGCCAACACCCAAAATGATCTCAAGCTCTTTGATAATATCTTCGCCGCCCTTAAGATAACAGGCTGTACCCATACAGACATTAATGATATTCTTTCCTCGCTTTTCTAATTTAAAGAAATGATAGAACGTGATAACGCCATAGATTTTCGCTAGGGGAACATCTAAAACTTCAGCAAGCTTGAAAGCGACGTCGCGGGGGATAAACCCATACTCTTCCTGGGCCTTATGCAAGATCATGATAAGGTTTCCTGGCTTATCTTTCCACTGAGCGATATAGTCAATAAGGGAAGGTTTTAGTTCAAGATTTTTGATCGTTTCCATTTTATCCTCCTGATCACAACGCTTAAGAATAGGGGAAATTATAAGTGAAAGACCCTAATTAATCAAGAAAAATATTTTGTTATTAGGATAACATTTAAATTGACATAATACCTATTTATGATACTATCATTACATAAAAATCAATAAATAAGGAGGTTTATGTGACTGAAAGTAAGGATTTCATATCAAGATTGCTCAAGTATAAGAATGCGTTAGCGAATTTTAAAAAGCTTGGACTTGTGAAAGTTTTTTCGGATAACCTTGGGGATGCCACTGGGCTGGCGTCATCACAGGTGCGTAAGGATTTTTCTGCTTTTAAGATCACCGGCAATAAGCGTGGAGGTTATAGCGTGGACGCGTTGATCGATAAGTTGGACCATATCCTCGTTGGAGATAAAAAGCAGCGCGTGATCGTTGTGGGCTGTGGCAATATTGGTCGCGCGCTCATTGAGTATAGTGGTTTTCATGGAGAAAAGCTAAAGATCGTTGCGGGTTTTGACATTAATAAGGCTAAATGGGACCCAGACGCGAAGGTGCCGATCTATCCGCTTGAAAAGATGGAAGAGTTCGTCAAAAAGAACCAGATCAAGGTCGGTATTATCGCTGTGCCTGAGAACGACTGCGCGACGATTTATGAAAAGATGGTAGCGGCTGGCATTAAAGGTGTTTTAAACTTTGCCAGAGTTTACATCCGAGAAACTGACGGGACGGTTGTTGACACGGTCAACATTGAGCTTAAGATCGAAAATCTGTTCTATTTTGTAAACGCGCTCAGCAAGGATCACGATTATCATAAAGGAAAGAGGTTGCTTCATGAAGGGTGATACGCTTATTAAAGAGTTAGATTGTGAAATTTTGTATCGACGCAAAGAAGGCGGGACAAAGGATTTAAGGTCATTTATCGCTTCGGATTTGATGAGCGATGTATTGTTGGTCGATAATGAGATCGATATTCTGATCACGTCTTTATCGACCGCTCAGGCGATCCGGACTGCGGATATCGTCAGCGCCATCGGCGTTGTGATCGTCAATGGAAAGCCAGTTTCTGCGGACATGAAAGCCGCCGCTAAAGAATTCGATATTACGTTGTTAAGGACCAAGCTTTCCACCTTTGAAGCATGTGGAATCATTCATCGTCTTAAGGAGCGCTCGGCATGATCGATAAGAATATCCCGATCAAAACCGAGGATTCTGCATCATTGATCCTTGATCTGATCTACCAGCTGAAGATCAAGGATGTTATGAGCCGTAATCTGGTCGTTGCCTGCGCTCAAGACACGCTCCATCATATCAAAAAGTTAATGAAGCAGAGAAATGTGACCGGCATCCCGATCGTCAAAAAAGATCGTCTTTTGGGTATTTTAAGTATTGATGATATCTTTAAGGCGCTTGACAATGGCTATATGGATGAGCCAGTGGAGAAGCATATGTCCAAGAAACTGGTGATCTTAGAGGAAGATATGCCATTGGCATTCGCGATATCTTACTTTGACAAGTTTAAGTATGGACGCTTTCCTGTTGTGGACAAGGACAATCTCTTGGTTGGCATGATCACGAGTCGTGATATCAATGTGGGGCTCCTCATGGCGATCAACAAGGAAGTTTCGCGCATGGAAGAAATGTTGGCTCAGAATGCGCCGGTGGATGCCAAGAATTTTCGTAAAGTGTTTCGCATTCGTAAGTATGATTTTGAGCATGCCGGGATCGCCTCTAACCGGATCAAAAAGCTTTTAACAGAGCGCAAGCATGATCCCCGCGATATCCGTCGGGTCGCTGTCGCGATGTACGAAATGGAAATCAATATTACCGTCCATTCTGAGGGAGGGACGCTCACGGTCGCGATCGATCAAGATCGCGCGGAGATCATTGCCAAAGATGCGGCCCCGGGGATCGAAAATCCAGAGCTTGCCCTTCAGGAAGGGTATTCAACCGCTAACGAATGGATCAAGTCCTTAGGTTTTGGGGCAGGGATGGGGCTGGCGAATATCCGCCGGGTTTCCGATGAATTTGAATTCCAGTCATTTTTAGGCAAGGGAACGACCGTTCGAGCCGTCATTTATTTTAAGAATAAAAAAGGAGAAGAGCATGACCATTAAAGACCTCACGCGATGTGTGCAGTTAAAGCTTGTCCATGAAGATTTTGATGACGCGGTTATTGTTGGGGGCTACACCTCAGATCTGTTAAGCGATGTGATGGCGCATGCTGCCGCAGATCAGCTGCTTATCACTATCCAGGCTCATATCAATACGATTGCCGTCGCGAAGTTAGTCGGCATCCGCGCGTTGATCATCGCCAACGATCGTGAGATTCTGGAGGATATGTTGCAGGCCGCGCAGAAAGAGCGCATCGCGATTTTTTGCTCAGCGCTTAACCAGTTCGATCTTTCTGTTCTGATCGGCCAATTGCTGGCAAAGGATCATGCGCGTTAAGGCGGATTTTCATATCCATTCCACGGTTTCGCCTTGCGCGAGCCTCGCAATGTCGCCTAAGAACATTGTTTCTGCCGCTCTTAAAAAGGAGATGTCTTTGATTGCCTTGACGGATCATAACTGCACTCGCAATTGTCCCGCCTTCTTCTCTTTATGCCAGCGATCAGGCTTATTTTGCTTGGGAGGCGCAGAAGTCACAACGCGCGAAGAGTGTCATGTCCTTTGTCTTTTTGAAGATCTTGAAACGATCCAGGAGTTTGGTGATTATGTGGAGGCGCATTTGCCGGATGTGCGCAATCAGTCCGAGATCTTCGGGGACCAAGTTTATGTGAATGAGGAAGAAGAAGTGCTTGGTTTTGTTGAAAAATATCTTGGCAACGCAACAACGATTAGCTTTTATGATCTTTGCGCCAGTGTCAGAAAGCGCAATGGTCTGATCATCCCAGCGCATGTTGATCGGATGGTCTTCGGCCTTGTTTCCCAGCTGGGCTTTGTTCCCGCGGAGCCGATCGTTGATGCTTTGGAGGTGTATCATGCGCAGTGCAGTGCAGTCGACCTAGGACAGCATCCCTACGCCCTTGTGTCAAGCTCGGATGCGCATTTACCACAAGATATTGGTTGTATTTATAACGAGATCGAGATGCCGGCATTATCGTTGGCGCATATAAAGCAGGCCCTGACCCAAAAGAAGGTCGTAATCCGACTGCCGTAAGGAGCCCTGCATGTTTTTTCAAGCGTGCGTTTAATAAAAAATCTTTTTGCTTTGAGGCATTTTATGTATAATGTTTCCTATGCAAAAACGAAAAGATGAACACGTATTCAGAAACGGAGCATTGTTTGCGTAAAGTGTCCTTCGCGTATCGTCAGCAGTTATTTTTTCCGGTTTATCGGTAACGGTAAGCCGGTTTTTCTTTTGATAGGCATTTATATAAAGGAGGCCCCGTGAAGCAAACACATCAGAACCCGTCAGAGAATCCACCCGTAACTTCCTGCGCTTGCAGTGAGCTTTCAGAAAGCGAAATGCTCAAACGATTAGACGTGATCATTGATGCGTGCCAATCTGTAGATGGCGCGTTGATCCCTATCCTTCAGACTGCTCAGAATTTGTTTGGATATCTTCCCAAGAATGTCCTGCGCCGGATCGGAGAGCGGCTGCATATTCCTTACAGTCAAGTGGCAGGCGTTGTTTCTTTTTATTCTTTCTTTTCAACAACTCCTCGAGGGAAAAATTTGGTACGCGTTTGCCTGGGAACCGCGTGTTATGTTCGAGGAGGCAAAGAAGTTTTATCTGCCATGCAGAAAACCTTAGGGATCAATATTGGCGAAACGACCGAGGACAAGATGTTTTCTCTTGAGGTTGGGCGTTGTTTTGGGGCTTGCGGCTTAGCCCCCGTTGTCATGATCAACGATGATGTGCACCAGCGCGTTAAGCCGGCGAAGATCAAAGAACTTTTGAGCGCGTATCGTGACGCGAAACAACCGACACAGGAGGCCGCGGCATGTTAACTGAGAGGATCGCATCACTAAAAGAGTTGGATCGCATCAAGGATGCCGCTGTTGCAGAAAAGGCAAAGCGAAGCATATACAAGGAAGTCCTCATTTGTACGGGAGGAGGATGTATTGCCAGCGGCGCGCTGGAGATCAAGAAGCGACTTCAGGAAAAAATAGAAAAAAACGGTGTCGTGATCGACATTGTGGAAACCGGATGTTTAGGACCTTGCGCGAAGGGGCCTGTTATGGTCGTCAACCCGGGACATGTTTTTTATGAGAATGTCTCCCTTCAAGATGTTGATCAGATCTTTGAAGAGCATCTGTTCAAAGGAAAGGTTGTCGAGCGTCTTTTGCATCGGAATTATGAAACGAATCAAGTTGTCCAGGATATCAAGGATGTTGATTTCTTTAAGCGACAGACAAAGGTTGTTTTGCGTCATTGCGGAACGATTGATCCGCAGAACATCGTCGATTATATTCGAGTTGACGGTTATCAGGCCTTCGCGAAAGCGTTGACGTCGATGACAGCCCAGCAGATTATTGAAGAGGTCAAAAAGTCAGGGTTGCGGGGGCGTGGAGGGGCAGGTTTTTCTACTGGCATGAAGTGGGATTTTGCGCGTAAAGCTCCAGGAGATGTGAAATATGTGATCTGTAACGCTGATGAAGGTGACCCGGGAGCATTTATGAATCGAAGCGTCCTGGAAGGGGATCCGCACAGCGTTATTGAGGGGATGATGATTGCCGCTTTGGCGATCGGCGCGAAGCAGGGGTTTGTTTATGTTCGCGCAGAATATCCGTTGGCTGTTTCACGATTAATGAAAGCGATCGAGCAGGCGCGTGCCTGCGGTCTTTTAGGGGATAAGATCTTGGGAACAGATTTTTCTTTTGATCTTGATATCCGTATGGGTTCCGGAGCTTTTGTGTGCGGGGAAGAGACCGCGCTTATGGCATCCTTGGAAGGTAAACGCGGTGAGCCGCGTCCTCGACCGCCATTTCCGGCGATTAAAGGGTTGTGGGGTAAGCCAAGTCTTTTGAATAATGTGGAGACGTATGTCAATGTCCCTGTGATCCTTTTAAAAGGCGCGGATTGGTTTGCTTCTATGGGATCCGAGAAGAGCAAAGGAACAAAGGTCTTCGCTTTGGCAGGTGCTGTGAACAATACAGGACTCGTGGAGGTTCCGATCGGAACGCCGTTAGGAGAGCTAATCTATGATATCGGCGGTGGTATTAAGAGCGGGAAAGAATTCAAAGCCGCACAGATCGGAGGGCCATCAGGAGGATGCATCCCCAAACAGCATCTGAACGTTCCTTTGGATTACGATACGCTTGTTGAGTTGGGCGCTATCATGGGTTCTGGCGGGCTCATTGTCATGGATGATGATTCTTGTATCGTGGATGTCGCGAGGTTCTTTCTTGAGTTTGTGCAAGATGAATCCTGTGGGAAATGTGTGCCATGCCGGGTAGGGTCCAAGCGTATGCTTGAGATCCTTGAAAAAATATGCCGCGGAGAAGGAGAGCCAGCTGATCTGAAAAAACTCGTAGAACTGGGCGAAGGCATTAAAGATTCTGCGTTGTGCGGCTTAGGCTACACTTCCGCAAATCCTGTTCGTTCGACATTGCGTCATTTTCCGAAAGAATATGAAGCGCATATTCGCGATAAACATTGCGAGGCGGGGGTTTGTCCGGATCTTGTTCGCGCCCCTTGTCAAAGCGCTTGTCCTGCTGGTGTTGATGTTCCGGGATTTGTCGCGCTAACGGGTGAAGAGCGGTATGCGGAGGCCTTAAAATTGCACCGCGAGCGCAATCCGTTCGCTGCGGTGTGCGCTCGCGTTTGTTTTCACACGTGCGAGGACAAATGCCGTCGATCAACATTGGATACCTCTGTTTCCATTCGCGGCGTCAAGCGTTTCATGGTTGATCAGGAGATCGTTGTTCAGGTTCCTGAAATGCGGCATAGCGAAAAGAACGCCACAAAAAAGATCGCCATCGTTGGAGCAGGACCCGCGGGGCTATCGTGCGCTTATTTTCTTGCGCGTCTCGGCTATCGTCCAAAGGTTTTTGAAAAGGAGGCGCGTCCGGGGGGTATGCTGGTCCAAACAATCCCGGCTTACCGCTTGCCGAGGGAAACATTAGCTAGGGAGATCCGCATGATCGAGCAGTTAGGCGTTGACATCGAGACAGGAAAAGCTTTAGGGCGTGATTTTACGATTGAGTCCCTGAAAAAGCATGGTTATGAGGCGATCTTTATCGCCGTGGGTGCTCCAGAGAGTATGCGTTTAGGCCTCGATGGTGAGGACGCTCAGGGTGTTGTGGACGCCTTGGATTTCTTAAGGACTTATAATATCCGCGGGTCAGTTCCCGTTGGTAAAAAGGTCATTGTCGTTGGAGGTGGTAACGCGGCGATTGATGCGTCGCGAAGCGCCTTGCGCTTAGGAGCGCAAGAGGTCACGGTCATTTATCGACGCAGTCAGAATGAAATGCCGGCTTATGCTGAAGAGGTGGATGAGGCGGTTCATGAAGGCGTTAAGATATTACCTCTCACCCATCCGATTGAGATCAAAAAAGACAAGAATGGAAAGGTCTGTGGATTAAAGTGTATCCATATGAAGCTTGGGGATTTTGATCAGACAGGGCGCCGTCGGCCAACAGCTAACACAGAGGATGTTTTTGATATTGAAGCAGACCAAGTGATCGTGGCGATAGGACAGAAGATGGATGCAAAAAAGATCCTTGACGGTTCTGTTGTTAAGCTTTCTGAAAAAAGTTTTATTATCGCGGATCCTGTATCGGGCAAGACCTCAGCGGAAGGGATTTTTGCCGGAGGGGACGTGGCTACAGGGCCATCTTCTGTTGTCATGGCTATCGCCTCCGGAGAACGCGCGGCCGTTGGCATCGATCAATATTTGACAGGGGAAACGCACGCTTTCTGGCGTAAACAAAAAGAAATCAAGGTTGATTTTGATCCTGATGCTGATCCTGTGCCTTATCCGCGGGAGCCTTTGCGCTTGATCGACGTTGCGCGGCGAAAACACAATTTTGATGAGGTAGAACAGTCTTGGAATGAAGGAGTAGCCCGACGCCAGGCAAAAAGATGTTTGCGCTGCGACTACGGGAAATGTGTTGAGCAGAAAGGGGGTCAGGCATAATGGTAAAGCTAACGATCGATCATCATGTTGTAGAAGTTCCCCCTGAGACAATGATTTTGCAGGCGGCAAAAAAGGTAGGCATTATTATCCCAACTTTGTGTTATTTGCAGGGCAAAGACCCTATTGGCGCGTGCCGTGTCTGCGTTGTGGAAGTCCAAGGAGGCCGCAATCTGGTCTCTTCGTGCTCAACACCGGTCAGCGAAGGAATGATTGTTTTTACCAATAGCCCGCGTGTCCGTAAGGCGCGCAAACTCGTTGTTGAACTTCTTTTAAGCGAGCATGAAGGGGATTGCCAGATCTGTGATCGGGCCGATGATTGCGAGCTGAAAACTTTGGCGTACAGCTTAGGGATCCGAGAGTCGCATTATGTCGGCGAGAAACCAAAGCGATTTCTGGACACGACAACGGCAGCGTTGATGCGTGATTCAGGAAAATGCATTAAATGCCGACGGTGTGTGACCGTTTGTAATGAGATCCAAAGAGTGGGGGCGTTGTTTCCTCAAAATCGTGGATACAAAACGTTGATCGGGCCTGCTTTTGAGTTGGGGTTGGATGATGTGCCGTGCGTGCAGTGCGGCCAGTGCGCAGCTGTCTGCCCTGTGGGCGCGATCGTTGAGAAAAGCCATGTCGATATGGTTTGGGCCGCCTTAGAAGATAAAACAAAACATGTCATCGTGCAGACAGCTCCGGCGATCCGCGCGGCGCTGGGAGAGTGCTTTGATTATCCACCGGGAACTTTGGTGACGGGCAAAATGATCACAGCCCTTCGCCGCATGGGCTTTCACGCGGTCTTTGACACGAATTTTACCGCAGACTTAACGATCATGGAAGAAGGGACAGAGCTTTTAATGAGATTAAAGAAAGCTTTGGTGGATAAGCAATTTGTTGCATTACCGCAACTTTCCAGTTGCTCCCCGGGATGGATCAAGTTCGCTGAGTATTTTTATCCTGAGTTTTTGCCCCATCTTTCTTCTTGTAAATCTCCGCAGCAAATGTTCGGGGCTATCGCCAAAACTTTTTACGCCCAGAAAAAAGGCGTGCGTCCGGAAGATATGGTGGTCGTTTCCGTGATGCCGTGCACAGCCAAGAAATTTGAATCAACTCGTCCAGAAATGAGCAGCAGCGGCGTTAAGGATGTTGATCATGTTTTGACAACCCGGGAATTGGGTCAGATGATCGAGGCTGCTGGTATTGACTTTCGAGCATTGGAAGACGGACAGATGGATTCACCCCTTGGGCTTTCATCCGGGGCCGCGGATATTTTTGCCAACAGCGGCGGCGTAATGGAAGCCGCGATTCGCACCGCTTATGAGATCGTTGCAGGACGCGCGCTACCAATGGAGAATCTGCATATTCAACCCCTGACAGGGCTTCAGGGGATCAAGGAGGCCGCTCTTAAGCTTGAAAAAGTCCTTCCCGCATGGTCTTTCTTAGAAGGTGTAGAGCTTAAGGTCGCGGTAGCTCATGGCTTATCGAACG
>CAZAOD010000038.1:0-13892 GCA_964486675.1 uncultured Planctomycetales bacterium
CTTAGTTGGTATTCAGGGAAAGAAGTTAGACGCTCAAAAATTGCCTGCCAGCAATTTAGTCTTTTTGATCGATACCTCCGGGTCCATGCAGTCCGTAAACAAGCTTGAGCTTCTCAAGCAGTCGTTTCGTCTTTTAACTCAGCAGCTGACAGCCAACGAACGCGTGGCCATTGTGACCTATGCTGGAGGCGCTGGCTTAGTTTTGGATTCAACGCCAGGAAGCCAGAAAGAAACGATCCTTAACGCGATCAATAATTTGTACGCTGGCGGGTCAACGGCCGGAGCTGCCGGTATACAGCTTGCCTATGAGATCGCCAAAAAGAATTTTATATCTAATGGCAATAATCGGATCATCCTAGCGACTGACGGTGATTTCAATGTCGGTGTCTCTTCAGATGCCGAGCTTGTGCGCTTGATCGAGGAAAAACGTAGAGAAGGAGTTTTCTTGACCGTCTTAGGCTTTGGCGCGGGTAATTATCAAGACGCTAAGATGGAGCAGTTGGCAAACAAAGGAAACGGTAATTTTTATTATATTGACAACCTGAATGAAGGGAAAAAGGTTTTGGTCAGCGAGCTGGGTTCAACATTGTTCACGATCGCTAAGGATGTGAAGATCCAGGTCGAATTCAATCCGTCCCATGTTAAAGCGTATCGGTTAATTGGGTATGAAAACCGTATTCTTGCCAAAGAGGATTTTAATGACGATACAAAGGATGCCGGTGAACTTGGCGCTGGACACATAGTGACAGCTCTGTATGAAGTGATCGCCGCGGGCTCTGCGGAGACCATTTCAAATGTGGATGCGCTAAAATACCAGCAGCAAACTGTTACGCCAAGTGATGATCTTTTAACGATCAAGCTTCGCTACAAGCAGCCGGATGCAGATGTCAGCAAGCTGATCGAGCGATCACTGAAAAAGGGTGATGTGTTCGATAGGCCGGTTTCAAATAACTTTCAATTTGCCTCGGCCGTAGCGGAGTTCGGGTTGCTATTGCGAAACTCAGAATATAAAGGCAAGTCAACCTATGACCATGTTTTAAGCGCTGCATTTGCCGCGAAGGGAGATGATGCGTGGGGTTATCGCGCGGAATTCATTGATTTGGTCAAGAAAGCTCAGCTATTGGACGGTCGTTCGGTCACCCCAGGTATTCAATTTAAAGGAACGTCGGACAAATAGTTTGGAATAAAAAATGGATAGAATAATAGGGCCATTGGCTTAAAGCCAATGGCCCTATTGTCTTTAATTTATTACTTTTCATTTAGCTAAATCGTGGTATAATTCGAGAATTCTTTAACATTCCTGCATTCACAAAGACAATCACCAGGATTAATTTATAGAACCAATGCCCGCAAGTCGTTTGGCGATGGCGATATTTCAGAAAGGGTAGGAAGGTATGGCACGTAAACAGATTATGATGGATGGAAATGAGGCCGCGGCGCATGTCGCTTTTAAGGTAAGCGAGGTGATCGCTATTTATCCGATCACTCCTTCTTCCAATATGGGAGAATGGGCGGACGCGTGGGCTGCCAAGAATCTTAAAAATGTCTGGGGCACGACCCCGCTTGTCCAGGAAATGCAAAGCGAGGGTGGCGCGGCAGGTGCGATTCACGGGGCGCTACAACGCGGAGCTCTCGCCACAACTTTTACGGCTTCCCAAGGACTTCTCTTGATGATTCCTAACATGTTTAAGATCTCCGGTGAACTGACCCCAACCGTTTTTCATATTGCCGCACGTACCATTGCCACGCATGCCTTGTCCATTTTTGGCGATCATGCGGATGTGATGGCGGCCCGTTCGACAGGGTTTGCTTTACTGTCGTCTAATTCTGTTCAAGAAGTCATGGATCTTGCCTTGATTGCGCATGCCGCGACACTCGAATCACGGGTTCCTTTTTTACATTTTTTTGATGGTTTCCGCACCTCTCATGAGCTTGCTAAGATCGAATTGCTAACTGATGAAGACATCCGATCGATGATCAGCGATGAACAGGTGTTTGCGCATCGCGCTCGCGCCCTCTCTCCGGACAAACCTGTTATTCGCGGAACCGCGCAGAATCCAGACGTTTTTTTTCAAGCTCGCGAGATCGTCAATGCGTATTATGATAAGTGCCCCAATATCGTTCAGGGTGCTATGGATAAATTTGCTAAGCTGACAGGCCGTCAATATAAGCTTTTTGAGTATGTCGGCGCTTTAGATGCTGAGCGTGTGATCGTTATGATGGGTTCCGGGACAGAAGTCTGCAGAGAAACAGTGGACCACTTAACGAAAAAAGGTGAGAAGGTTGGCGTTTTGAATGTTCGACTATATCGTCCATTTGCCGTTGAAGCGTTCATCGATGCGCTGCCAAAGACAGCGCGAACGATCGCAGTCTTGGATCGCTGTAAAGAACCTGGTGCTGGCGGAGAGCCGATGTATCTCGATGTCACGAACGCTTTATTTGAGAAAGGCGCTTCAAAGTTTGCCAGCCTTCCTAAGGTGATCGGGGGTCGTTACGGCCTTTCATCCAAAGAATTCACCCCTGCGATGGTCAAAGGTGTTTTTGATGAGATGGCAAAAAAAGAAGTGAAAAATCATTTTACAGTAGGCATTACCGAAGATGTTACTAAGACATCTCTTTCATTTGACCCATCATTTTCAACCGAAAACCCAAAAAGTGTACGCGCGGTTTTTTATGGGCTTGGTTCAGACGGAACCGTCGGCGCTAATCATCAATCCATTAAGATCATTGGGGAAAACACACCTAATTACGCGCAAGGGTATTTTGTTTATGATTCTAAGAAATCCGGAAGCATGACGGTGTCCCATTTGCGTTTTGGGCCTGATCCTATTCGCGCGCCGTATTTGATCACCCGCGCGAATTTTCTCGCTTGTCACCAATTTGTGTTCCTTGAGAAATATGATATCTTGCGCCATGTTGATGATAATGGGGTATTTTTGTTGAATAGCTATTATGGAAAAGATGAGGTTTGGGACCGTTTACCCAAGCAAGTCCAGCAACAGATCATTAATAAGAAGTTGCAGTTTTATGTCATTGATGGTTACAAGGTGGCCGAAGCCAGCGGTATGGGTGGACGCGTGAACACGATCATGCAGACATGCTTTTTCGCGATATCCGGCGTTCTTCCTCGTGAGCAAGCGATCGCGGAGATCAAAAAATCGATCGAGCATGCTTATGGCAAAAAAGGCGCGGATGTTGTTAAAATGAATTTCGCTGCCGTTGATAAGACCCTTGAGAATCTACACAAGGTTGAATATCCCAATAAGGTCACAAGCATGATCGATATGCCACCGGTTGTTTCAGAGGAGGCTCCGGAGTTCGTCAAGAAGGTTCTATCGAAGATTATGGCAAATTGCGGTGATGAGCTTCCAACGAGCGCTTTTCCTTGCGATGGAACTTTTCCAACAGGAACAACGCAATGGGAAAAAAGAAACATCGCGCTACAGGTTCCTGTCTGGGAAAAAGATATCTGTATTCAGTGCGGAAAGTGCAGTACCGTCTGTCCTCACGCGGTCATTCGCGCGAAGGCCTATGACCCAAAGGTGCTTTCCGGCGCTCCTGCCACTTTTAAACATGTTCCAGCTAAAGATAAAGATCTCAGCGGAATGGAATTTACTTTGCAAGTCGCTGTTGAAGATTGCACGGGATGTGGCTTGTGTGTGACGACATGCCCTGTGAAAGATAAGGCAGATCCGAACAAAAAAGCGATTAATATGCATCCTCAGCCCCCGTTAAGGGAAGAAGAGGCTAAGAATTGGAAGTTTTTTTCATCGATCCCTGTTTTAGATCGTACTAAGGTTAAGCCAACGGTGCGCAGCTCTCAATTTTTACAACCGTTGTTTGAGTTTTCAGGAGCGTGCGGTGGTTGCGGAGAAACACCATATATTCGTCTTGTGTCACAGCTTTTCGGTGACCGTATGGTCGTTGCTAACGCTACAGGTTGTACCTCGATCTACGGCGGCAATCTACCAACAACGCCATGGGCGCAGAATGCACAAGGTCGAGGCCCGGCATGGTCGAATTCGCTTTTTGAGGATAATGCTGAATTTGGCCTTGGTTTTCGTCTGGCGCTTAATAAGCAGCAAGAGTACGCCTGTGAGCTGGTCAAAAGATTGGAAAGCAAGATCGGCACAGAGCTTGCGCAGGCGATCGTTGAAGCCAAGCAGGTCGAGGAATCTGATATCTTTGAGCAGCGTCAACGTGTTGAGATCTTGAAGGAAAAGATTAAAAATGACGCGTCCCAAGATGCCAAGCAACTTTTAAGTATCGCGGATACGCTTGTTAAAAAGAGTGTGTGGATCATGGGCGGTGACGGATGGGCCTATGATATTGGTTTCGGCGGCTTGGATCATGTCCTGGCTTCTGGTTTCGATGTCAATGTTTTGGTCTTGGACACCGAGGTTTATTCTAATACCGGTGGTCAGATGTCTAAGGCGACTCCTCGCGGCGCCGTCGCGAAGTTCGCGGCTTCTGGAAAGCCAGCACCTAAAAAGGACCTTGCCCGCATGATCATGAGCTATGGTAATGCCTATGTAGCGAATATCGCCTTAGGCGCTCGTGATGAGCATGCGGTAAAGGCTTTGCTGGAAGCTGAGCATTATCCAGGCCCATCGCTGATCATTGCCTATTCCCATTGCATCGCGCATGGGATCAACATGGGGCGGGGGTTGGATTATCAAAAAGATGCGGTCGCTTGCGGTTATTGGCCGTTGTTTAGATACAATCCATTGCTCAAAGATGAAGGCAAGAATCCTTTAGTTCTGGATTCTCAGGCGCCAAAAATGGGATTTGCTGAATACGCGCTTAAGGAAACGCGCTTTAAGACTTTAGCGGCTGGCAATCCTGAGAGATCTAAGGTTTTGTTAGAGCAGGCGCAAAACGATGTGAGTGAGCGTTGGGCTATTTATGAAGCTTTGGCTTCAGAAGCTTTTGCGCCAAAGAAAAAGGCGTAAGCAGAGGAATGTAGAGAGGGCGCCTTTTGATGACCAAAAGGCGCCTTTTTTTGTAGGAGCCACTCAATGTTTATCAATAGGAAATGATGGTTGCCCAGCATATCAATGATTATTTTGCCGCTTTTGCCGCTGGCGTTGCTGTTAGCTTTACGCCATGCGTTTATCCGCTTATCCCTGTCATCGCTTCTGTAGTCGGCCGCGCTAACATCAATGGAACAAAATTAGCCGGATTTTCTTTGTCTTGCGTTTATGTCCTTGGGACCGCTGTGTCATATAGCGCGTTAGGCGCCCTTGCGGTTCTCACAGGGCGATTGTTCGGACATCTTCAAAATAATCCATATATTTTCTTTATGGTTTCGCTCCTTCTTCTTTTTTTCAGCCTTGTTATGGCAGATGTCATTCCATTACCCATCTTGAATTTAGGGGTTAAAGGATCTTTGCGTCCAAAAAACATCGCAGGGATCTTTTTTGCAGGCCTTGTTTCTGGCTTTGCGATCGGTCCTTGCACAGCGCCTCTGTTGGGCTCTATCCTTTTGTATGTTGGTTCAAAAAAGAATTTATTTCACGGGCTAAGCTTATTGTTCGTTTTTGCCTATGGCGTTGGATTTTCATTGATCCTGATCGGAACATTTACCGGCTTGCTAGCGCGCTTGCCCAAGCCTGGACCCTGGCTTGTTAGGATCCGACAAGCCTTTGCCGGCATTTTATTTCTAACCAGCGTTTTCTTTTTTGTTAAAGCAGTTATTCTTTTTAAGAATTTTTCGGCGTGATAGCAATCGTTTAATATTTAATTTTAACAAGGAGAGAGAAATGAGATCAAAAATTATTGTTACTGTTGCTGTTTTAGCAAGTTTTGCTTTGATAGGCTGCGAATCTATGGGCTCTAATACCAAAAAAGGCATTGGTATCGGCGGTGTTCTAGGGGCTGTCGCAGGTGGTGTGGTCGGGCATCAGACAGGCCACGGAGTGGAAGGTGCCCTGATCGGAGGAGCTGTCGGCGCTGGCGCTGGAGGACTGATCGGCAGCGGCATGGATGACCAGGCAAAGCCTCAAGCGTCGACAACAACCTCTGCGTCCAATCAGATCACGATCTTAAAAGTTGTGGACATGAGCAGGGAAGGTACGCCGGATGATGTCATCATTGACCAGATTCAGAAGACAGGATCTGTTTTTGCTATGGATGAACAGACCGTTCAATACTTAAGAGACAACAAAGTCAGCGAAAAAGTTATCGGTTACATGCTTTCGACGAAAAGATAGTTTACACAATCATTTGTGTTGTTGTCGGTTTAATTCTTTGCGAAAATAAAGATTTTTTATTCATAGAGGCATAACTTATTATTCTTCAATAGGTTATGCCTTCTTTGTAAGAAATTCATACCCTTGTCATGCGTCCTTTCGAATGCTATCCTTTTACAAAGTCAGACGCAGAAAACGTTTCCATAAAGTCAAAATATAAAGCCTTATTTTTTCTCACGCCACGGAGAAACGGAGAGTTACCTCATGTTCACTTTCAAAAAGAATGCCACAACGGCATCCTCTCGGGT
The DNA here is from genome assembly GCA_964486675.1 of uncultured Planctomycetales bacterium. Classification (GTDB taxonomy): domain Bacteria; phylum Omnitrophota; class Gorgyraeia; order Zapsychrales; family Aceulaceae; genus CALGLP01. The sequence goes on from CAZAOD010000038.1 coordinate 6,500, forward strand.
CATTCGCTGTTTAGTATCGATTTGTTTCTTGATCAACCTCATCATCCCGTCTTCTGGGTTTGCCCAAGCCTTAGGATTACCGCAGCCTGGCACCATCCTTTCGACAACACCGGTATTTTATCCTGCGATGATGGTAGGCCTCGAAGTTTATCCTGATAATCCGTTTAAGTTCGATTTTATCATCAATGATGGTGACGAGGATCTTGCAGGTGATGCCTTAAAGCAGGAATCAGAGAAGATGGTCAAGTATTTTTTGGCATCGCTAACGATCCCCGAGAAAGATCTGTGGGTCAACCTTTCTCCTTTTGAGCAGGACCGCATCATTCCTGACACCTTAGCGCAGACCGATCTGGGGCGAGACTTGCTAGCGCAAGATTATATTTTAAAACAACTGACCGCCTCCTTGATCCACCCGCAGACCGATCTTGGAAAGAAATTCTGGGACAAGGTTTACCAAAAGGCTTACGCAATATACCAGACCACTGAGATCCCGGTAGACACCTTTAATAAGGTATGGATCATGCCGGATAAAGTTGTTGTTTATCGTCATGGCAATATGGCATTTGTTGCTGAGGCATCGTTGAAAGTCATGCTGGAGGAGGACTATGTTGCTTTGCAGGCAAAGCAACAAGCCGATAGTCGTGAGCATGCAGTATCTAGTGAAAAGCCTTTACTAAAAACTAATGACCAAATACTAACGACTAAAAACACCCTTGCTTCTGACATCGTTCGCGAGATCGTTATCCCAGAGCTTGAAAAAGAGGTCAATACGGGAAAGAATTTTGCGTCTTTGCGTCAAGCTTATAATGCGCTTATTTTAGGTGCATGGTTTAAGAAAAATTTAAAAGAAAGTCTTTTGGGGAAGGTTTATGTGAATCGATCCAAGGTCGCCGGTATTGACCTTGAGGATAAAGAGATCAAAAAAAAGATCTACGAGTCCTATCTTTTAGCCTATAAACAGGGCGCTTACAATTTTATTCGCGCGGAATATGATGATCACACCAAAAGGCATATTCCAAGAAAATATTTCTCCGGCGGTATTGATGTCTTGACGAAGATCGCAGAGAATCTTGAGGAAACCACATCCACAAGTCCACAGCAGCAGAACAATATTGTCCGCGATGGGGATAATACGCGCATTACGGCAGCCTTATCTACAGATAAAAATAGCAATAGCTCGCCTCTTGAGAGGTCTTCTGGGCAGTGGGAGCGCAAGAGTTGGCATTTCATTCTTGAGGACGGCGCCAACACATGGAGTCAAGATCAAGTTAAGAATTATCTTCTTGAAAAGTATGCTCACAAGAGCGTTGATGTTGATACCGGTGAGGCACCTAAAAGTCCTGTTATCATGATCGCAGGTGATCAACGCTATGTTGCGATCGCCCCTCGAGGGTATTACAAAGCTCTAAAGAATCCCACAGACCGCTGGATCGTGTATATTTACCAGAGAAAAGCGCGCACATCATCGTCTCTGAGCTCAGCGATCAAGATCCCATATTTAGACGGGAAGAATTCTCTGGAAAACAACATTGGCCTTATTCATCAAGCCATCGGGCAAAAGCCTAAAGAAGTTTTGGCCATGCTTGGCCATGCTCCAGGGACAGATTACGGATGGCATTCTTATCAAAGACTTGATCAGAACCTGAAGCAATACATTTCAGAAGTAAAGATCTCTTACGATGGTTTGCTTGTCAGCATCTCCAAGGGCATGCAAGATGCTCGTTGGAAGGTGAGTATCGTTGATGATGCTGATCTGGCGGTTGATTTTATCCAATTGCCGAAGGATGAAGGTTTGGGGTCGGCCCCTACTTCCTCGGCGATCGCTCTTTCTAAAAGAGAAAAATTTCCAGGCCATCGCGATCTTGAACCTGGACAAATGTTTTTTGGCAAATACGATAAGCTTTACCCTTTGACCAAGAACTTTTTTTCTTTTTATGGTGGAGAAAAACAAGAATACAAAATATTGCGCTTGTTGGCCAGCTGTATGGACCAAGTCCAATTTTTTGTTGGACAAACAAAAGATGAGTATGCGGATGTTGATATTGCCAATAATAAGATTACGATCAATACCCAGTTCTTAGATTATCTTTTTCAGACCGGAAGCAAGAAGATCACGATGTCTTTTATCGCTGGCTTGCTTGCTCAGATCATGCAGCAAGATGTTTTGCGTGATATCAGCATTAAGGACTTAGAGATCCTTATCGGAGCCAACAAGAAAAGTCTTTTGATCCCGCAAGGCTCGCGATTGGACGATGTGAAGGCAATGTATCAGATAAAGAACAAGATCATTCGCAATGATACACCTGAAGGAGCTTCTGATCCTTATTTCTTGAGCGATGCGGATATCATTCTTTTTATTTCCGATATGTTGCATCGAGGAAAGATACTTGATAGGCGTGTCCTTGCAGAAAAGCTCACGGATGAGTTCTTGGTCTACGGGAAGATCTCTGAGCAAAAGGCTCAAGAGCTTCTGGAAAAGTTTTATCAGCAGAATTCTGACATTGTTAGGGTTTCTGAGGAATTCGTCGATGATCCTATCGCGAATATCAAGGCAAAGCTTGATCCAAATACAAAACTGATCGTGAGTGCGGAAGAGGTCCAAAAAGCGAGCGATCAAAAAAATCTTGTTTATAGCTTGTATAAAGAATACACCAAGGACCCCGCTTTTAAAGACCGCATTACGGTGTGGGATATCGAGGCTGAGCGCCAAGATGAGGTTGGTTTTGGAGGCAAGACGGCGCATACAGGAGAAATGGGATTCATTCCTGATATTGTGACGCTTCCTAATTTTGCTTCCGCGGGGGAAACATTCCAGAATCTTTTTGTTAGCAATTCAACGAAAGCGTACGTGGCGCATCTTGATCGCTTGATCAAGCAGATCGTACGTTATCGGGATGATCATCCAAAGCTCGCTCTCGGTCAAAGTCTTTCAGAGGAAGAGGTTCATCAGCTGATGAAAGATCTTTCTCTTTTGCGGGTCGCTGTTGAAACAAAGAAAGGAGAAGGTGTTTTTTCTCAGATCCAGGATACTTTGTCGGTCATGAGATCTATTTTGGATGATTTGCAGAGCGGGTCTTATGAAAATTTGAGGGATTATTTTAAAGCGCAGGGCGATCATCTTGATCGGGAAGTTCGGCTGATCAAAGATAGAAAAGCAGAGTTGTCTCAAGCGATCGCTGATCTGGAAGTTCAGAAAAAAGGACAAGAAGATCAGGCGGATATCAATAAAAAGATCGTCCAGCTTGAGGAGCAACTGCAAAGAAAGCAGCTTGAATATGAAAAGATCACAGCAGCGATCTCTGCCAAGCTGTTGATTGGTGGGCGTGCCATGATCGTTCCTCGAGCCGTTGAGGAAGAGATGAAGAATAACCTTCGAAAACTCGCCCAAAGAATCGGTATCCCGCTTGATAAACTTGTTTTGGCGATCCGTTCTTCAGCTGTTGGCGAAGATAGTGAGGCCGCGTCTTTCGCTGGTCGTCAGGATACATATATTTTTGTGACAGCCTTTCCTACAAAAAAAGACCCCGAAGGACTTGATTTTATCATTACCAATTGGATCTTTAATCAAGCGTCATTGTTCAATAAACGCGCTGTTGATTATCGTTTTGATTTTGGTTTGCCGACTTTTGATGAGCATGTGGAGATCAGCACGTTATTTCAGGAAATGTTTTTGTCCGGGATAAGTTTTATTGGGTTTTCGGTCGATCGCGAAACAGGTTTCCCTGTAATGACGCTATCGGCTACAGAAGGGCAAGGAGAGATGCTTGTTTCTGGGCGCGAGACCGGAAGTCAGTTCTTCATGATGTATGATGGCGAGCCACTCAACAGAAAAAGAGGTTTACGATCGCATATGATCGTTGAAACACCTGATGGGCTGGGCAAGATCGAAGTCGAGATCCCTGATGACGTCAAGCAAGAATTTTCGATCACGGACAAAGAGGTCATAAGGAAGATCGCGGATTATTTTAGGTCTTTGCATGAATTTTACGGTGGTTATGTTGACCTCGAGGGGGCTTTGCGTATCAAAAGGGACGCCCATGGAAACATGATCACGCTAAAGGATGAGAACGGTAAGGTTCTTTTAGATGAACGTGGTTTTCCTCGATATGATTGGATGATCGTCAGCACACAAGCCAGACCCGAAACGGTTTGGTCGCGTCGTGACGCACATAAGATCTTCATGAAGCAGATCCTTGTTACGGATAAATCGTTCCAGCAGGCGCAAGCCCAGGGAAAAGTTTTACCTTTTAATTTTATCGCAAAAACAGGCGGAGTCGCGCAGGGCCAGGTCTTTTGGGTTTTAGACAAGAGGCCGGATACGTTGGCGCAGACGATCGGAAAGATCATGTTCGCTGAGCAAAGCGATCCTGATATGAATTCGGCGATGATCGCGGCAAAAGGTATTTTGGCCCTTAAAGGAGGACCTAATTCGCACACGATGATCGTTGCTTCAGAATACGGGTTGGTCGCGATCACTGGTGTTTCCAACGCGACATTTGAAGAGCTTCAGGACGCTTTGCCTAATGGAGTGAAAGTAACCATTGACGGCAATCGTGGCAAGATATTATTAGGTACTGATTATGTCTTGCAAGTTGAAGGCAAAGATTTTCGCCCGATCGATCTTCCGCGCACTAAGGCAAGAGTAGGTGTTTTTGCGGCTACGCCGCCATCTGCTTTGAAGGTAGCATCTTTGCGCGAAATGATCGATTTTTACGGCATAGGGCTTGATCGCCAAGAATTGACGTTGACAAACGATATCGGCATCTATCCCGATCTTCTTCTGGCATATGATAACATGGTTAAGAAAGAAAAAAGACAACCGCATGAAGGTCCGGTTCTTGATCGCGTTAGCGATGCTGAAAAGATCTACTTTCTTGAGAAAGCGATCGAGGGGTATAACTCCGCTGAGGATTTCTATACTTCTGTTCTTTCCGAGTCCATATTAACAAAGTCGATTACGACAGTTCCACCTTTAAAGCGGGTTTTGATGCATGCTCAGACCATTGCGGATGCCGAACTTCGCGTTAAGGTGCTGGATATTGTTAAGGATTATTATAGGCAGGGCATCGGCGAAATTGTTCCATTGCGAGAGCTTGAGAGCATTTTCATCGAGCTGGCGCAAGCCGCCAAAGGCGGTCTTAACGGTATTCAGGCTGGATCTGACGCCCAGATCGTTTCAGATATCGTTAAGCTTTTGGATAAACGTCACTATATTCGACTCGATGATCGCAAAAGCGATGAATATCAGAATGTTTATGGCGCGGAAGAGTACATTAAGCGCGAAACAAATCCTATGAAAGGTTTTCGAGGGCTGGATTTGATGTTCAAGAATCCTCAGACGTTGCGTTGGCAGCTTAAAGCGATCAAAAAGGCCATTGATACAAAAAAAGCAAAGTTTGGGATTTTTGCGCCTGTTGTCAGAAGACCAATGGATGTTGTCAAGTTTTTGGAGATCCTTGATGAAGAAGGTCTGATTGATGACAGCATCAAGGTAGGTATCATGACAGAGCTCCCTACCAATTCTATCAATATTGAGGATTTTTTAGCGGCAGTCACGATTTTTGAGCAGCGCTCAGGGAAAAAGGCCGGGAGCGTTGACTTTTTTACATCTACTGGAGGCAACGATGGTTTGCAAACATTGGCCAGAGTAGATCGGAACACGAGCAACGCGTCCTTGAAAGAAGTAGTCACGGATTATAGCCTTTCTATTCTGCGCTGGAATGGTCGCATGCCAAAAATTACAAGAAAATTCAACACGATCTTTCGTAGCTCAGTTAACAAAATTAAGAATGCTTTTTGCGGTAATGCGCCATCAGTCAAGGGTCAAGAAAATTATGGATCGATCCTTGCGCAAGAAGGTTATGAAGCTGTTTCTATGACCCCAGAATCGATCAAGCTTGGCGTGGACAATCTTGCCCGTCAGGACGTTGAGATCCCTGCGGAAGCACAACAAGCGATTGGATTTGATTTTGAGATAGATCCGCAGGCTGTTGCTGATGTGAAGCTTTTTACGGATTCCCAATTCAAGATAGGAACGGATTTTGGCCTAACTTTAGGATTTCATTATAAGGCCTTGAAGTCCTATGATGAAGTTCTTCTTCCCAGGGTTCTTGCGAACCAACCGTTATCTGCTGAGGAGAGGAGAGTGTATACGGAGATCCGCCGTTCTATGCGCGATCAAGGATATGTTGAGCGTCTCGATGAACCAGGGATCGGAATGAAATTTTACGAACGCGAACTTTTGGAGGCGCTTGGAAAATCTTTCTCTCAGGCAAAGGCGGAAGGAAGACGGCTTGTCATTACAACGGACGCTCTTTTCTCGAATGAATATCGAGAATTGCTTTTCGGTGAGCTATATGAACCAAGTGAAGCCAACCCGGAATATGGGGTCCATGGCCTTGTTAAATCTTTAAGCAATGATCGAGATTTTTTAAGGGCACAACTTTCTGCTATCAAGCGTTTGGTTGATGATGCAAGTGGACAGGAAGGCATTGTGTTACAGTTAAGGGTTGTGAGAAGTTTTAAAGAGATCGATCAGGTAAAAAGCCTTATGAGTGAGATCGGGCTTAATATCCCTCTTTCTGTGGATGTTGAAGTTGCTGCTAATCTTTATGAGATTAATGAAATCTTAAGCGCGCAAGCCAATATTTCTGAGATATCTCTTTTGAATACATTGCGATTTACCTCCGATTTGATGGCGCTTGAGAGAAATAATATTAATGGCAATGATATCACTGAAAAAGATCAAAAATATCAACTGATACGTCCTGTCATGATCTTGGCTACAGCCGCGAAAAAGGCAGGTATTCCTTTTTATGTTGACACTTCTTTGGAAAGTTATATTGGCGATCTTGCTCATCAGGCAAGAGGTCTGCCTCCACAGAATAAAGATACTGAGCTTGTTTTCTATGTTCATCCTTTAACAGGAAAAATTGTTCCTGTTGCTGGAAACTTAATACCTGATCAAGGCGGAGTCGCTTCCTCTACTGTGAAAGAGCAAATTGTTGAAAGCTTAGTGGCTTTGATGGGTTCATCTAGTTTTGCGGGAAGCCGCTTAGGGTTGTATAGTGCTGGTTTTAAAGCGGGTGAAGATGGAAGGCAGCGAGTAGTTTTAGACGCTGTGATGGCACGGCAGTACAAAGGTGAAGATGCCACGCAGATCATCGAGTCTGTTTTTGGCTTTTCGGTGACACTAGCGGACCTTTACGAAACAGCCCAGACCCTTTTCGCGAATGGCTATGCTGAGGCTTATGCTGAGGCAGAAAAGCAATTCCAGAAAAAAAGAGCGGATAATCTATCGCCTACTGGTGGTATTGATTTCGCGACCCTGTACCAAGACCTGAACATCAAAACTGATGATCAAGGTCTTCCTTTGGCAGTTCAATACCAGGAT
>CAZAOD010000039.1:0-4326 GCA_964486675.1 uncultured Planctomycetales bacterium
TTTTCTATTCCGCTGCGTAATTTTATCGGGAGTTACTGGGTGCGTCATGGCGGATGGTATCCGGCAGGGAAGTTGCGCCTTTTTATGAAGAGCCGATTTAAGTATGAAGAAGTGGGTGTGCATCCGCGTGTTTTTGTCAATGGTCAGACGGGACATCTGACAAAAGACATCGTTCATAAAGGCTATCCTGACTTTGAACATTTTCTCGCCAGCCTCAATCGTCAAACAACGCTTGAGGCGGAAAAATGGATCACGACCGGCCGTCAGATGTCTGGTGGGCGCGCGCTGTGGAGAACGATCGATCGTTTTTTTCGGTCTTTTATTGGGAAGAAAGGGTATAAAGATGGGTTCATTGGGTTTATGATCGCTTTTTTTGCTTCCCTTTACCAGGTCATGAGCTATGCCAAATATTGGCAGATGAAAAAAGAAGGTGTTAGAAAATGAAGATCGTTTTTTTTGATCGAGACGGTGTCATTAATCAATTTCCAGGCCATGGGAATTATGTTACCAAGGTCAAGGAATTTAAATTTTTGCCAGGAGCCATTGCTTCCATTGTTCAGCTGACCCGTCATGGTTATTCTATTTTTATTGTTTCGAATCAAGCCGGTATTGGGAAAGGTATTTATTCGCGAGACAAATTGCGGCGTATCAATAATTACATGCTGCGTCATATCCGCCAGGCAGGCGGGAGGATCAATAGGGCGTTTTATTGCACACATCGTTCAGACGCTGATTGCGATTGTCGAAAACCCCGCATCGGATCCGTTAAGCGGGCGATGCAATTGATGAAAAAACCCTTAGCCAAAGCGCGCTACGCGTATTTTGTCGGTGATGATCGAACGGATATTGAAGCAGGGCATAATGCCAAATGCAAGACCATTTTTGTTCTCTCAGGAAAGAACACAACGGCCGACGTCGTCAAGTCATGGCGCGTAAAGCCAGATCTTATTGCCAAAACCATAGTTGAGGCAACCCACATCATTATCAATGAAAATACTCATAGTCCACGCCAGCGCCGGCGCCGGTCATAGCAAAGCGGCCGAAGCTGTTTTTAACGGCCTTAAGAAGCACACCACCCATGATGTGCGCTGCGTTGATGTCCTCGATCACACGAATCCTTTCTACAAGGACCTTTACCGTAAGACTTACATTATCCTGATCTCGCATTTATCTTTGGTGTGGGCATTTTTCTTTTGGCTGGCGGATGTTCGCTTGCTTCTGCCATTGGTGCAGGTCGTGCGGCGGGTATTTAATCATATTAACGGTAAGAAATTTGAAGTATTTCTTACGCAAGAGAATTTTGACTATGTGATCACGACCCACTTCTTCTCAACGGAAGTCGTTTCGGCCTTGAAGGGAGAGAAAAAGATCACCTCTAAGCTGATCTGCGTGGTCACAGATTATGACGCGCATAGCATTTGGCTGGGCCAGCATGTGGATCATTATGCGGTTGCTTGCGCGTACACAAAGAACAAACTTCTTTCTTTGGGCGTGGACGAAGAGAAGATCGCTGTCACTGGAATTCCGGTCGATGAGAAATTTCTAGCCTCCTATGAGAGAAGCGCTTTACGCTCTCGCTTGGGGCTTAGGCCAGATATGTTCACAGTCCTTATCGCTACGGGTTCTTTTGGCATCGGCCCGATCGAAGACATTGTCCGTCGGATTTCGGATATCCAATGTGTGGTCGTCTGCGGACATAACCAAAAGCTATGCGCAACCCTTTCAGCGCAACAGTTTCCTAACGCCAAGATCTGCGGGTTCATTAATAACATGCAAGAATATATGATGGCTGCTGACGTTCTGATCACGAAACCCGGCGGACTTTCCATCTCTGAGGCGCTCGCTGTTGGCTTGCCGTTGATATTTTTTAGCGCTATCCCTGGACAGGAAACGAATAATAGCAAGGTCTTGCAGGAATTTGGTGTTGGCGCAAGCGGTCTTTCGGTCGAAGGGATCGCGGCAGAGATCCGCAAGTTGAGCAATGACCCTGTGTATCTTAAGAACGCCAAAACCAATATTGAAAAAATAGCCCGTCCCCATTCTGTTTGTGATATCATCAAGTTGATCTCGTAACCTTTGGTATTCTCAACATCCATGAAAAATTCCGTTGCTCAGGTTGTTTTTGATCTTCCGGTGGAGGGGCCTTTTGATTATGATATCCCACAGGCGCTCCAGCCTTCGATCCAGGTCGGCCACAGGGTTTTGGCGCCTTTCCATGTTAAGACATTGATCGGTTATGTTGTCGCGCTCAAGGACGAGAGCGCATTCCCTCAGCTCAAGTCTATCCTAAAAGTTTTAGACCAGAATCCTGTTGTGTCCACCGCGATGCTTCAATATGCCAAAGACTTTTCTCAGGAGTATTATTGTTCGCTGGGTGAAGCGATCGCCACATTTTTACCTTCTAATTTTAAGAAACGCAAAAAAGGGATCGATTTTTCTGTCGGGATCTCACAGCGCAACGATGCGCCGGCGCGCACAATGGTCATCCGCGACGAATCGCTTTGTAGTTTCTGGCCGGCCGTCTCAGAGCCTATTGCGGCAGCGATCGAAAAAAATCAGCAGGTCATGATCGTTGTGCCGGAAAACGACCGCATCCCTGAGCTCGCGCAGCAAGTCCAGAAAAGATTTGCGCGGCCTTTGGCGATCTTTGATAAGGAGGCAAGCAGTAAAGACCAGGAAAGGGACTGGATCGCTATTCAGGAAGGAAAATGTTGCTTTATCCTTGGGAGCCGATCTGCGATCTTTGCGCCGGCTCAACGATTAGGGTTAATCATCATGCTGGAGGAGAACAATTTTTCGTACAAGCAGGATCAAACACCTTTTTATCATGCCCGTCAGGCAGTATTGTTGCGCGCAAGGTCTGAGAATATTTCTTTGATCTTCGTTAACCGTTTTGTGAGCGTACAGCTTCAGCATATAATTCAAAAGGAAAAAATAGCCGTGACGCAGATACGATCTAGGGCGCACGCACCGACCAAGCAATTGATCGATCTGTCCAATTATAAATACCGCAAGAACCAGGCCATTTCCATTCCTTTGCAATGCGCTATCGAAAGAACATTGGCTCAGAAAGGGAAAGTCCTTTTGGTGATGAATAAAAAAGGATTTGGCAGTTTTGGTTCCTGCGCGAAATGCCAGCACGTCCTGAAGTGTCCACGCTGTGATGTCCCTTTGACTTTTTTGTATCAAGAGCAAAAGATCGTTTGCCGTCATTGTCAATATAAGGCTGATCGCCCATCCGCATGTCCTCAGTGCCAGGGGGCGTATGTGAATTTTAGCGGGATGGGGATCGAAAAGCTGGAAAGTGAAGTTTCGCGACTTTTTCCATCAGCCAAGGTCCAATGTTATTCGAATGACACGGATAAGCCGTCTGAACATTGTGATATTATTATTGCCACACAGATCTTTACACGGCTTTACGGGATGACCTTCCAGCTTTCATGCGCGATGGATGTTGACTCTGAACTCAACCGTCTTGATTTTCAGGCCGCGGAAAAAACATTCGCCTTGCTGACAGATCTCGAAGCGATGACACAAGATACCCTTTATGTTCAGGCGCGTTTAAAAGATAATGACTGCCTGAAAACATTCTTAAAGAACAAGATAAAGGATTTCTATAAACAAGAGCTTGCGCTGCGGCGCGAACTACAGTTTCCTCCTTTCGTTCATTTAGCACAGATCGTTACGCGCTCGACGAACAGTCAGGCGGCTTTTCAGCGATCCCAGCGTCTTTATGAGGAGTTCATGAAAAAAAGCGGAAAGAAGTTCAGCTTTGCCGAGTCGCAAGTTTTATCGTTAGCGCGATTGCGTGATCAGTATCGGTTTGCTATAGTAGCCAAGAGCCGTTCACGGAGTCATTTGATGCGTTTTATCCGGACAACGCTCAAACATGTTAAAAAAGCAGGACCAACGACAACCGTGGTCAATATGGAGCCCTGATCCATGAGGATCGTTTTTTTTGGAAGCGATGATCTGGCAAAAGAATGCTTGGAAGCGATCGTGCGCTGTGGCAGCCATAGCGTTCTGGCGTGTGTCACGCAACCGGACCGTCCCAAGGGCCGCGAACTGCAGATCACTTCAACAGCTGTTAAAGATTTTGCGATAAAAAATAATATCGCCGTATTGCAGCCGGTAGACTTGGCGGATCAGGATTTTATAACAAAGTTACGTTTATTAGGGGCGGATCTGTTCGTTGTGATCGCTTATGGCCGTATCCTAACGGCAGAAGTCCTCGCGCTTCCTCGGATCTTCGCTGTTAATCTTCACGCCTCTTTGTTGCCTAAATATCGAGGGGCCGCGCCCATTAATTGGGCCTTGATCAAAGGG
>CAZAOD010000039.1:4336-11919 GCA_964486675.1 uncultured Planctomycetales bacterium
GGTTATCCGTGATCAAGATAAGCCCTAAGCTGGATGAGGGGGATATCATCGCGCAACAACCCATTGCCATCGATACAATGGATGACGCCGTGACCTTGAAGGAAAAAATGAAGAATGCAGGTCCGTATTTTCTGTTGGATGTTTTACGGGATATCGAACAGGGTGAATTTTGCCTGATGAAGCAAAACAGTCTACGCGTCAGTTTGGCGCCCAAGCTTTCTAAGGAGATCGGTAGGATCGATTGGAAAAAGGATGCCGTTGCGATCCATGATCTTGTGCGCGGGCTTATCCCGTGGCCGGGGGCCTATACCTATTTTGAAGATAAAGCGTTAAAGATCCTGCAGACAAAGATCATTGCTCCAGAGTATCCTCAAGGCGTTCCTGGAGAGGTATTGGCTGTTTTAAAGGATGGATTTGTCGTGCGCGCAGGCCGTGGCGCCTTGCTTGTCAAAAAGGTCCATTTGGAGTCGTCCCGTTCGATGGACGCGAAAAGTTTTGTGGCCGGACATAAATTGTCCGTCGGGTTCCGTTTTTCTTGATCACTAAGTAAAACTTTCAAGAAACAATTTTCGTCACGTCTGCCTTTATGTTATAATCACCTCACGTTATAAAGGATATTATGCAAGAACTTCGTAAAGATCCCATTATTGGACGCTGGGTCATTATCGCTACCGGCAGGGCGCGTAGACCTGGAACATTCATTGCTTCGGATAAAAGCAGTCTGGACCCTCAATCTCTGAAAAAATGCCAATTCTGTGAAGGCAACGAGGCACAAACGCCTCGAGAAGTCTTCGCTGTTCGCAAGAGTGGATCTAAGGTCAACATGCCTGGCTGGAGCGTGCGCGTGATCGAAGACAAGGCGCCGATCTTCAAGGAAGATGTCAGTCTTAAGCCTAAGATGCAGGGACTCTACGAAGTGCTGGATGCCCACGGGGTCCACGAGATCGTTGTCGAATCTCCGGAACATGTGGCCAACATGGCTGACCTGGACGCAAAGCAGATCAAGCATGTCATCGATGCTTATGTTGACCGTATCGAGACATTGGAAAAAGACACAAGCCTGCGCTATGTTCTGGCACACAAGAATTATAATTGGTCCCGTGATAATCAGAATATCCCGCATACGCATTCTCAGCTGATCGCGACCCCTGTCATCCCGATGCGCGTTCGCGAAGAACTAAAAGGCGCTCGTAAATACTACGACTACCATGAGCGATGCATTTTTTGTGACCTGATCAAACAGGAATGCAGCGATCGAAGGCGCATTGTGACGGAAAATGATGATTTTATAGCGCTTGTTCCGTTCGCGTCGCGTTTTCCATTCGAAATGTGGATCTTGCCCAAGCAGCACCATGCTTATTTTTGGAAAGGTGTCAAAGGCCAAGAGGCATCTTTGGCGAGAACTCTTAAAGAAGTATTAGCGCGGCTGAAAGAAGGCGTCAACGACCCCGCGTATCATTTTGTGATCCACACAGGACCTTTTTCACGTAAAAAAGGAGAAGGCTCTGAGTTTGACACTATCGAAAAGGATTATCATTGGCACATTGAGGTCATTCCACGGTTAACGCATACGGCAGGATTCGAAAAAGGAACAGGATTTTATATCTGTCCTATTCCTCCGGAGGACGCCGCTGGATATTTACGAGAGGTTGAGATCTGATGGGAGAACTGCGTCGAGACCCTGTGGTTGGGCGTTGGGTTATTGTGAACACGCTTAATTCGCTTAAACCTCAGGATTATGAAAAAGAAACACGAGAGCTTCATCAGGAAGGGGTATGTCCGTTTTGTCCCGGGAGAGAAAGCCGAACGCCTCCAGAGATAGAGGCGGTACGGTTTGACGGTAGCTATCCGAATGCTCCGGGATGGAACGTGCGCGTTGTCCCCAATCGTTTTCCAGCGTTGGATGTCCATGGCGATATCGAAAGACGAGCGATCGGCTTGTTCGATATGTGCAATGGTATTGGTGCCCATGAGATCATTGTCGAGACGCCCAGTCACACCAAGGATTGCCCGGACCTCAGTGAGCAGGAGATGTTCCAGGTCGTTAACAAGTATTGCAGTCGAGCCGGGGACCTGGCGCGGGATAAACGTTTTGAATATGTCCTTATTTTTAAGAACTATGGATCGGCCGCTGGCGCGAGCCTTGAGCATGCCCATAGCCAGGTTATCGCTCTTCCTATGGTGCCGAAGTATGTCGCCGAATCCCTGGAAGGTTCGCAGCATTATTTTGAGCACAACAAGCGCTGTATCTATTGCGATATGATAGCTCAGGAGAAGAAGGACGGTACGCGCGTGATCGCTGAAAATGATGATTTTCTATGTTTCGCGTCCTTTGTTTCTCGTTTTTCATTTGAATCATGGATCATGCCAAAATTCCATCAAGCGAATTTCGCTGAAATGAATGATGGACAACGATACAATCTAGGGAGCATGTTGAAAGATATTTTACGGCGTAACAGGATTTGCCTGGGCAACCCATCATATAATTTCTTTATCAACACAGCACCGACAAAATACAAGCATCATCATAGCTATCATTGGCATATTGAGATCATCCCAAAACTCACGAATATGGCTGGATTTGAGTGGGGGACGGGGTTTTATGTTGTCTTGACGGATCCAGCAGACGCTGCCAAATATTTACGGCAGGCCGCGTAACATTCCCGCGCTCAGCTAATCCCTTGTTTTAAGATCGATAAGCGCTTGACTAAACTTAAGGAATGACTATAATAGATTTTCTTAAGTAGGCCTAATTCTAAAAATTAATCTCTGAAGGAGGAGCGTATGAAGATAGGTATCAATGGTTTTGGGCGTATTGGACGTTTGGTCTTTCGCGCAGCCGTCCAGCAAAAAGGCGTTGAGGTGGTCGCTATCAATGATCTTTTCGACGCTGATTATTTAGCGTATATGCTGAAATATGATTCGACTCATGGCGCGTTCAAAGGCACGATCCAGGTGGAAAGTCCAAGCTGTATCGTTGTCAACGGGAAGAAAGTGCGCGTGACAGCAGAAAAAGATCCTGCCAATCTCAAATGGAATGAGGTCGGAGCGGATTATGTCGTTGAATCCACAGGGTTGTTCACCGAGACGGAAAAGGCCAAAGGACATTTAGCAGCTGGCGCAAAAAAGGTTATCATTTCCGCTCCTTCCAAGGATGCTCCGATGTTCGTTATGGGCGTTAACGAGAAAAGTTATGCAAAAGACATGAATGTCGTTTCTAACGCATCGTGCACGACCAACTGCTTGGCTCCTGTTGCCAAGGTCCTTAATGATCAATGGGGTATCGTAGAAGGATTGATGACGACATGTCACGCGATCACCGCGACCCAAAAGACAGTTGACGGTCCTTCCAAAAAAGATTGGCGAGGCGGGCGTGGCGCATCACAAAATATTATTCCTTCATCGACCGGCGCCGCCAAAGCGGTCGGCAAGGTTATTCCTTCCTTGAACGGAAAATTAACAGGCATGGCCTTACGCGTTCCCGTCGCGGATGTATCGGTCGTTGACTTGACCTGCAAGTTGGCAAAACCGGCGACATGGGATGCGATCAAGGCTGAAATGAAGAGAGCTTCTGAGAATGAGCTCAAAGGCATTCTGGGCTACACAGAGGATGCAGTTGTTTCTAGCGATTTCATCGGCGATTCACGCACATCTATTTTTGATGCGGATGCCGGTATTGCCTTGAATGACACGTTCGTGAAAGTTGTTTCATGGTATGATAACGAATGGGGTTATTCTTGCAAGGTGATCGATCTGATCCAGTATATTGATTCTGTGAAGTAATCTTGACATGATGTGTTGTAAGAAAAGGGCCCCGCAAGATTCCTGCGGGGCCCTTTTCTTTTTCCATAAAACGTGCTTTATTGTGTAAAGTTTTTTAAGTACAATAAAAACTATATGGACGGCCAGAAGATCGAACAAAAAAGACTTACGTTCACCCTTTTTGGGTTTGCCTTACTTTTCTTTTTGATGCCGTTCGCCGAAGTCCGTCCGCTCCCGTTTCCGCTTACGGCGTTCGTTCTGACTTTTGTTCTTTTGTTGAACGTCAGGATCCTGCCTGTATCGTCAAAATATAAGTGGTTCTTTGTTGTCCTGTCCATTCTCGCGCTATGTTTTGATCTGTTGCTTTTGATTACATTTCATCCTTTACTGGAACTTTTTCTCATTCTTTTTTCGCACGGGATTTATGTTGTCTGTTTGGGGGTTTATGTCTGGATTCTCACAAGGAATCTTGTCAGCATTGAACATGACCCTAAAAGTTTATTAAAAAGCGGTGTTTGTGGTTATCTTTTACTTGGTTTCTTTTGGATGGCGGCTTATGCCTTTATTAATGCGTTGAACCCCTCGATTTTTCTGGGCGTGCCTGCTCATAATGTTTCCTTTTTCTATTTTAGTTTTTTTGTTCTAAGCTTTCTCACTGCGCAGGGCACGTTTGCCGCCTGTCATCCTGTGGTGCATCATCTTGTTGGCCTTGAGGCCTTGACAGGCCAGGTATTCCTTTTCTTCTTTATTGCTCGCTTGGCTATCCTTTCGTACAGCTATGAAGCTCGCAGGTAAAATATGATACATAAGCTAGTCCTTATTCGTCATGGCGAAAGCATCTGGAATCAAGAAAATCGGTTTACAGGATGGACAGATGTCGACTTATCTCCCAAAGGGATCGGGGAGGCTTGTGATGCCGGCCGCTTACTTAAAAAAGAAGGTTTTCATTTTGATGTCGCTTTTACGTCTGTTTTAATGCGAGCGACGCACACGCTTGATATCGTGCTGAAGGAACTCGGCCAGGGATTAATTCCAGTTCATCGTTCTTGGCGGTTGAATGAGCGCCATTACGGGGCCTTGCAGGGCCTTAACAAGGCTGAAATGGCAGCGCGATATGGCGAGGAACAAGTACAGATCTGGCGTCGAAGTTATGACATCAGGCCTCCCGCGCTCACAATCGATGACGCGCGCTATCCTGGAAAGGAAGCAAAATACAAGGATTTGTCCTTGTCAGACCTTCCATTGACGGAAAGCCTCAAGGATACGATCAATCGTTTTCTACCGTACTGGCATCAAGCGATCGTTCCTGCGCTTACCAATGGCCAACGTGTTTTGATCGTTGCCCACGGCAATAGCTTGCGCGCCTTGGTTAAACATCTTGATCATGTTTCGGATGATGATATTGTCAAAATGAACATCCCCACAGGAATCCCTCTTGTCTATGAGCTTGATCAAGAATTAAGGCCTTTATCTCATTATTATCTTGGCGATCCTGAACGTGTCCGCAAAGCTGCGGATGCGGTCGCTCATCAAGGAAAAAGCGCATAATACTTTGTAAAGCAATAGGTTAAGCGTCTTTTTGTCCTGCTATTAAGATTATTATTGATATCTAAAATTAATATTTGTATAATACAACCCTCGATTCGTCCAATATCAAATAAGGAGGTTCTATGGGTGTTCTGCACTTGAATGGAGAGAATTTCTCGAGAGAAGTTTTGCAATCAACGGTTCCTGTTCTTGTCGACTTCTGGGCTGAGTGGTGTGGCCCTTGTCGCATGATGGGTCCTGTGATCGATGATATTGCTAAGGAATTAGACGGAAAGATCAAGGTGGGGAAAGTGAACGTCGATGAGGCTCAGGATCTGGCAGGCCAGTATGGCATTATGTCGATCCCTTCGCTGCTTGTGTTCAAGAATGGCGAGGTAGTTGAGCAGTCAGCCGGTGCTATGCCCAAAGAGACGCTTTTACAGAACCTTAAAAAATATTTATAAGCAAGAAAAAGGAAGTATTATGTTGATCACAGTTCTTAAGTCGAAGATTTCAAACGCGAAGGTTACCCAGTCAGAATTATATTATGAAGGCAGTATTTCCGTTGACAAGGATATTCTCGCTGCCGCAGACATTTTACCAGGGGAAAAAGTGGAAGTCCTCAACGTGAATAATGGCTCTCGCATCGAAACTTATACGATCGAAGCCAAGGCGGGTTCAGGCGTTTTTTGTCTGAACGGTCCAGCGGCCCGCTCAGGATGCGTGGGGGACACGTTGATCATTTTAAGCTATGGCCTTGTGGACAAGGGCCAGGCTAAACCATACAAAGCAAAGCTTGTTTACTTAGATGATCACAACAAAATTAAGAATTAGAACTTTTGGGGATCCCTGTCTACGCCAAAGATCTTCTTATGTCAAGAAGGTCGGTCCAGCGGAGCGCATGTTGATCGAAGCTATGTTAGCTACGATCCGCGATAAAGAGACCGACATCGGTCTTGCCGCGCCGCAAATAGGCATTAATAAACAGATTTTTGTTGTTGATCTTCCTGATTTCCCTCATGTTTTTGTTGACCCGAAGATCATTAAGACAGAAGGCAAGGAAACGATGGAGGAAGGATGCTTAAGTTTCCCCGGTATCACGTTCCAGGTGGCGCGGCCTCACAAGATCTGGCTTGATTATCTGGATGAATACAATAATCCGCGCCATTTGGAGTGCGAAGGATTCTACGCGCGCGTTGTATTGCATGAAACAGATCACCTGAATGGAAAATTGCTTGTTGACCACGCGTCCAAAAAAGAGGCTGAGGAAAAAAAGGACCTCCTTGATCAATTAGAGACCAAGACGCAAAAAGCTCTTAAGGTTAATGATTAGCAGGTAGGCAGGATGAATCGACTTCCGTCATGGTTTCGGCAACCTTTTCCAGAACAAGAAAAGGTTTTAAATTTTAAGGCTTTTTTAAGAAGTAAGCATATTTATACTGTCTGCCAAGGCGCTCGCTGTCCTAACTTGACCCGATGCTGGCAGCAAAAAGTCGCGACATTCATGATCTTAGGCGATGTCTGCACGCGGGCTTGCCGTTTTTGCGCTGTGACATCAGGCACGCCTAAGGCTATTGATGAAAAAGAGCCATTTGCAATAGCTGACGCTGTGCGAGAAGCAGGGCTTGATTATGTTGTTCTTACATCTGTGACGCGCGACGATCTTCAGGATCAAGGCGTGAGCCAATTTTGCAGGACAATAAGCGCGATCCGTTCGCGTCGGACAGAAGCCCGCATTGAGGTTTTGGTTCCGGACTTTCACGCGGATCCTTTTTTGATCCAAGAGATCATCGCGTGTGCGCCTCAGGTCTTTGGGCATAATATTGAGACGGTCAGAAGATTATCGTCTGTTTTTAGGCCTCAAGCGGACCATCATCGTTCTTTGAAGGTATTGCGTATCGTCAAGGATCATGCCCCAGGCATTTTCGTGAAATCTGGCCTGATGCTTGGTTTAGGCGAAACGGACAGGGAGGTCATGGAAGCGATGCGTGAGCTCTTGGATCATGGGTGCGATCTTTTAACTTTAGGACAATATTTGGCTCCTTCTCGAACATCACGGCATATCGCTGTTCAGCGCTTTGTGCATCCCGATGATTTTCAGCGCTATAAGGTTGAAGCTTTAACTTTAGGTTTTAAAGGCGTGGTCAGCGGCCCTTTGGTGCGCAGTTCGTATATGGCTAAAGAGATGTATGAGGCGTGCCGCGTGAAGGATTTGGCAGAAGCAGAAAGAACATTGATATGAAGAAAAAAATAAAAGAAGCTGTATCTTTTCTTTTGCGCTTCGGCTTGAGCGC
>CAZAOD010000039.1:11929-12187 GCA_964486675.1 uncultured Planctomycetales bacterium
ATGGGAGATCGCTAAGAGCGCGAACATCGCTTATCTCTTGCTGGGCTTGTTGTTCACGTTTTTGATCTTCGGTATTATTTTGTTGCGCTGGCTTGTGATCATCTGGCATATGCGCATCGCGATGCCCGTTGGGAATGTTATTCGTTGGTTCTTTATTGGGAACTTCTTTAATCTTTTTCTGCCGACATCTTCAGGCGGGGATGTGATCAAGACCATCGGATTGTGCAAAGATACCTCGGACAGGGCCAAGGTCGTTGC
>CAZAOD010000039.1:12197-13324 GCA_964486675.1 uncultured Planctomycetales bacterium
CTGTGCTGCTGGACCGTGTTTTTGGTTTTATTGGGATCATTTTAGTCGCTTTTGTTTCTTATTTTGTAGCGCGCAAGATCGCACAAGATCGCCTTCTTTTGTTCGTGATCGTTGGGCTTCTGTTTATTTCTTGGAGCGGTTTGTTGTTTTTGCTGAATGAAAAGCTTTATACATGGGCTTGCGGGATCTTTAACCGATTCCCAAGAGCAAAAGAGAAATTATTGAAATTGCATCACGCGATCGCTTTGGTCCGCGGAAAGCTTTTTTTTATGGCATTGATGATTTCTATGTCTTGCTTGGCGCAGATCCTTTTAGGCGTGACGTTCTTTTTTACGGCTAAGGCCTTGCATCAGGACGTGGAACTGATTTATTGTGTAGCCTTCGCGCCTCTGACATGTGTTGCGGCTGCGATGCCTTCGATCGGTGGGTTGGGTTTTAGGGATTTCGGTTCTGTCTTTTTGTTTACGAAGGTCGGCATGTCAACAGCGGCAGCCATGAGCTTAAGCTTGATTAATTTCTCGTACGTAGTGGCCGTAGGTCTTGTGGGAGCGATCGTCTATGTCTGTTCAATATTTTCTGGACGGGTACAACGTGATCCATCAGATCCCAGCTCTAGCCTGTAAAAGAAGCCTGCGCGAAGCGCGAGAATCTTTGATCAGGCTTTTGGTCGCTGGTAATTTTTCAGGAAGCGTTCGTAATCGATTGACCATTGTTTTTGATGGACAGCCAGGAGTGGATCATGCGGGAGCATCTTCTTTTATCAAGGTTGTTTTCTCGTCATCCCAAAGCGCGGATGACTTGATGCGGGACATGGTCGAGAAGTCCGCGGCAAAGAAGAGTATCTACGCGATCACTGATGATAAGGCGCTCGCGCAAAGCATCAGGGCCTTAGGCGCAAGGACAATCCGCGTGAAAGAGTTCTTCGCGTCGGCAATGCCCAGCGCAAAGACATCGTCACGACAACAGCGATCAGCGCGTTCAATTGAAGAAAAGCATATTTCAGCAACAGAGGCTTCTCAGATCAATGATGAGCTTGCAGGTATCTGGCTCAAATAACATATGCAGAAGATTGACCTTTTTTTCTTTTATCGCCAATTTTTTCTGATCGTCGCGCAAAAGCTTTCTGG
>CAZAOD010000040.1:0-5686 GCA_964486675.1 uncultured Planctomycetales bacterium
AATCCACGCTATGCTGACGGATATTTTAATTTTGGCCTTTTGCGGTATCGGCAAAAAAGGATCCCTGAAGCCCGAGAGTTTATGCGTCAGGCGATCGCCTTAGATCCGCATCATATCGCCGCGCGTCAGGCTTTGGCAGTGGATTATTATCGGACAGGTGAGGCGGATAAGCTTAAGCGCCTTCTGCAGGATCTGTCGGCCATGCATGTTGTGATGGAGGACGATCTCTTGGAAAAGATGTATCTTTGGTAAAGGGAAATTCTTCTTGTCAAGGCATGGGGGTTGTATTAGAATTGAACAAGTTCATTAATTGTTGGAACGTAATCATTTATTGAAAGGGGAGTTTTATGAAAAAAATGTTCATTGTTGCGGTTATCGGTCTTTTGGCTGTAATGGGATGCGGTCAAGCGCAAACTGGAATGCCGACAGGCTTAGAAGATGTTGGCGTTCAAGAAACAGCACAAGCGATCAATCAACGCGCGACAGCTTTGTTAGCTCAAGGACAGGTTCCGGCTGCGGTTGAAACTTTTCAGCAGGCGATCGTTCAGTTTCCTGATGACCCGATAGCGTATTTTTCGCTGGCCCAGATCTATATGAAGATCGGATCTTTTGATAACGCGATCGCGGTATGCCAGAGACTTCTTGAGAAAGATCCTGACAACGGACAGATATATCTTATTATGGCCGGCTGTTTTGATCTTAAGAATGAACCTCAAAAGGCGATCGAGCTTGTGAAAACAAGCATCGCGATCTTCGAGAAGCAAAACGACACGCAGAGCCTGCAGACAGCTCGTCAAATCCTTGAAAGACTTCTTTTACCTTCAGGAACAAAATAATTATTCCTGAGCAGGATAGTAGAAAAGGGCGGCACTGATGCATCAGTGCCGCCCTTTTTCGTCAATATTTATATTTTTTCCCTTCCCTCATTCGCTCTGAATATCTTGTAAGTATCTGATAGTAAATGAGATAAATAATTTCTATATCGGATCCTCCACAAAAAAAGAAAGCGCTATCCTATCTTAGCCTAACCCCCTTTTTTTTCGCATCGACACCTCCTATACTTTTTATTAAGGGGGAGGAGCTAAAAATGCACGTTTTTGGAAGTGCGAAGCCATGTTTTTGTTCTAAGCTACTGAGGCTAGCCACCGCTATTGCCTTTATCATCACGCTGGTGGCTCCTCCCCCCTTATATGCTCAGAGCGTTCTAAATCTGCCAAATCCTGGGGCCATGGTGCCTTTAAGCCCCAGCTTCACGCCTACCATCTTGCGCGGTGTTGAGATCGATCCGCAGAATCCTTTTAAATTTGAGTTCATTGTTGATCGCGGTGACCAAGAGCTAAGCCCGGAAGAATTAAAGGCTGAATCTGAGAAAGTTATCCGTTATTTTCTCGCGGGCCTAGCCCTTCCAGAAGACAAGCTGTGGGTCAATCTTTCGCCCTATGAGGGCGACCGCATCGTTGATGATGTGTTTGGCCAAACCGAGATGGGGCGTGACTTGTTAGCCCAAGATTATATCCTCAAGCAGATCACAGCCTCTTTGATCTATCCGGAGGATGATTTTGGCCGCGCCTTCTGGCAAAAAATTTATAAAAAAGCTTATGAGAATTTCCAGACGACCAATATCCCCATCAACACGTTCAACAAGGTATGGATCGTTCCAGACAAAGCCACCGTCTACGCGCAAGACAACAAAGCTCTCGTGATCGAGAGCACGATGAATGTTATGCTCGAACAAGATTATCTGTCGCTTGAGAAAAATCTCTTTAATGACCAGCTGGGAACACAGAAACAAAAAGAAGGAACAACCAAGGACGTTAGCGCGGTCTCCTCCCAGATTGTTCGAGAAGTTGTTTTGCCGGAACTCCTCAAAGAGGTGAATGAAGGAAAGAATTTCGCCCAACTACGCCAGGTCTATAATTCTCTTATTCTGGCAAATTGGTTCAAGGCGAACCTCAAACAGTCTATTTTAAACAAGCTTTACAGCGATCAAAATAAGGTCGGCGGCATCGCGATCGACGATAAAGAGATCACAAAGAAGATATACGATCAATATCTGGTCGCATTTAAAAAAGGCGTTTGTGATCTTATGAAGGTCGAATACGACCCCTATATGAAAAAACAAGTTCCTCGAAAATATTTTTCCGGAGGATTTAATTTTACAAAAGGAGCAAGTCCTGTGGTGGTCAATGGCGCCCAGGGAGAGCAGATGGCTGGATCGGCCATCGCGTCCTGGACCCGCAAGGCTGGCGATAAATTTGTTAAAGTCTATACTGTTTTAGGGAACGCGGCGTCTAACGCCTTGAGGTCTCTGTCTGGGGCTTTAAGTAGAGAAAGCATCTCTCAGTCAAAATTTTCTAAAGGCGTTGTTGTGCTCCTTGCGGAACTTATTTTGGCTTCGTCCATGGGCGCTTACGCGAACACCGGTCAGGTAGAACGCGGCGTCTTGGAGTCGTTGAATCAGATGGCCAAGACCATAACGATCAAGCAAAACAATGATATTGATGATAACACCTATGATGCTTCAAATAATTTGATCAGCCCTCCTGACGGAGGGGGTGGGCTTGATAAGGAAAAAGAACACTTAAAAAATGTTAGCACTTTTAACGCGGAAACAAATCAATATCAGCTTGGAAGATTTTTTTACGGGGAAGCCGATAAGGTAGAGGGCAAATACAGTAACGGAGTGGCCTATTTAGGAGTTAATCTGAAGAATGAAAGGGGAGATCTTTTAGGAGCGGTGAATATTGTTCACAGAAACAACGATTTTAGCTATAGGCTTGATATGCAAGCATTGGGAGTGAGAAATAAGCTGTTTTCAAGTGAAAAAGATTTTAATAACGCCATGAAAGCTTTATTGATCGATGAGTCAGCTAAAGAGAGTTTTATTTCTCAAGTTGAGCAGCTTTATAATGCTCCGGTCTTGACTGAGCGAGGCTTCAGGGTCGACCCGAAGGATTTTAAGGCTTTTAGAGAGAGGGTTGAGAACGGCATTTTCCCTAACAATAGACTTAACAATGTTCTCTTAGACCAAGGCGCCATGAACGATGCGAAGCCTTTCGCGTTCACTGTTTTAAATGCGGCTGATCAAAGAGTTGCTCTGGTATTGTTGCGTGCAAAGCTCGATCGTGTTAACTTTAAGGATCCTGCTTCTTTTGAGTTTATGGTTGTTGTTCCTGCCAGCCATGATAAGGTCAAGCTAGCGACAAGGATATCCGGCGCTGGATATACGCCAACACAATTAGCAACCAACATTTTAAATGCGCAAACCACGTGGATTCAGGTCGAGGCAGACATCAGCAGAGGTTTAGAGGCTGCGTTCAGTAATTTCGCTCCTAAGATTCCCATTGGGCAAGTTTTGACAATCCAAAGCCGTATGATAGATAATTTTGCAAGAACATTTGCGGATCTTAACCTGGAAGCAAGTCAGGGGCCTCTTGATGAGATCTTAAGGATCCTCGGAGGTCCGGTTGTAACCCATGCAATCACAAGCGCGAACAATATAAGTCCTCAAATCTTTAATGTCGTAACTCCTCATTCAGATACAGCGCGCGTTAAATTTGCGAACCCACCATCAAGCTTGGTCAATTCTGTCAATGTTGCAGTGCCTGACACAGAGATGGAGGTTCAGTTTGATATTGTTCCTGAGGAAGCTCCAGCGACCAAGGTGATCGCGGTCGATCTATCCATTTCAATGACGCCAGAAAAGATCAAAGAACTTAAGCAAGGGCTTTTATCTTTGGCTTCTAATTTTGGTGAGGAAGAATATCTACATATTTACCGTATCAACGAAAAAGAAAAGCATGACCCTATCATTATCAAAGTTTCTGATCTAAAAAAAGGATTGGCTGAAAATGGGATTTTTCTGGAGTCCTTACCAAGAACCCCGACAACTTTTATCGTGCCTCAGCTGAAGAATATTTTGCAAGATGTTGGCAATGATAATGCAGAAATCTTTGTGATATCAGATTTTCTTTATTCAGTGACGGATGCTAATGAAGAGGTGTCAGATAGCCAGACTGAGTCTGAGTTTGCCCAAGATATCGCTCCAGTGCTGAGGCCTAACGTCAAGATCTATGCTCATCATGTTCCTGACGTAAGAGTAGAGAAGCCTGTTATGGTTGATTTGATGCAGAAAAACCCTGATCACTTTAACGTTCAACAAGGAAGCTATGGAAATTTATCTGATACATGGAAAAAGAACCATACTCAACAAAAGCCTTCAGATGCAAAAATTAAACTTCCGAGAGCTGAGAACATCATTTTTTCAGCTTCTCAAAATGACAGTGTTGTTATCGCAGAAATGTCCAACAGCCAGACCGTTCCATTAGATAAAGTAAACGATCTTTTAAAGCGGCCTGTCGTTTCCCCTGAAGGGGCTATTTTCAGAGACCCAGTTACTCAAGAGATCGTTGTTCCCTATGTTCAAGGCGCAGCAAAAGCAACGATCACAGGATTAGGGAAGACGGTCAAAGCACCGCTCTCAGCTCCGCCAAACGCTGAGCAGAAGATCCTTGTGATTGATGTCAGCCGAAGCGTTAAGGGTTATGAAAATCAGATAAAGGCAGCTGCCAGCCAATATATTGATCTCAATAATGTTGTCGGAGTCTGCTTTTTTAGCGGCTCTGGAAGCTTCCGGAGTCTCTTCGGCTCGAACAAGGCACAGTTAAAATCTGCCATAGCTGGAGTTTCCTTTGGTAATAATACGGATATTAGTGAAGCCTGGACAAAAACCGCTGAAGCCATTCAAAACGCTTATCCTGGGGGGTTTTTGGGCGAAGTAGACTTTGTTACTGATTTGTTGAAAACTGAAGGTAGAAACTTTGTGGATCCTGTTCGACAAACTTCGATCATTAATTATTACATGGGAAAGACAGAGCCTAATTTCTTTCTTTTTAACAGTAATGAAGGGATCTTTAATAGAAGATATGCCAGCCAATCATATGCTCAGGATCTCTTGCGAAACACTTCCATGGATGAGATATTCTCGAATTTCTTTATCGAAAGAAATTCATATTTGATCGCCTTTACCGAAGCGCTCCGTACAAAGCCAGGCGGAAAGCTGGTAAACGCATTTTCTAATTTTCATACCGCTCTTTTAGCGAGCGTGTATCAGGACATATCCGTCGACATCCCGATAAAGGATATTGATCATTACGACATGGTTAAAGTCCAATATTTTGATAAAGAGGGTAATTTAATTATTGAGAAAATTCTTAAAGTAGAGGACTCTAAAGTTTCCTTTATAGACCCCAAAACAGGGCTCCCTACGGGTCAAATTAATGAAGCGCCTTCCATTGTCGATCCTTCAACCGGCCTTCCGTTTGGGGAGATGTCGGATGCCTCGATCGTTGATGTGGATGGGAATCCTACCTTGATCTTTGATTCTGAAGCGCAAGCCAGGGAAATATTAAAGGCGATACAAGAGGAGGCAGGTTTTTTACCCTCTATACCTAACAAGGCTGCATTGGCGCAGATCAAAATGATGTTGGAGGCAGAAGTGCAACAAGCTGCCAGCTCGAGCTCAGCTGTCGTGCAACCCGAATACGGTGGTATTGACTTTAAGACCGATCAATTCGATCTTAAGACCCAAGGTGCGGGTATCGATATGGACATACCTTTTGATGAAAACATGTTGCAGAATTTCAATCCGGACACTATTGCGCCGATCATTATTCAGATCGTTCCT
>CAZAOD010000040.1:5786-13220 GCA_964486675.1 uncultured Planctomycetales bacterium
TAGCGCTTTCCCAAAAGTGCCAAAGTCCTATTAAATTTATTTATATATAGACTATACTTACTCTTAGGATAGAAAAGGGGGTAGGAACGTCATTATGTTTGATTTATTGAACACAAAGGCGCGACTTTTTAAGGCTATTTGCCTAAGTGTGGCAGCCTGCTTTCTTCTGACAGGCGCCATGCCTTCGCAAGCCTTTGCCCAACATTTGGGAGCCCCCCCGGCTCCCAGCATGGTCCCCTTAAGCCCGGCCTACACGCCTACCCTGGTTCGTGGAATACGAGTCTATCCTGACAATCCATTCACATTCGACTTTATCGTCGATAGTGGTGACACCGGGCTTACGGGGGACGCTTTAACAAAAGAGAGCGAGAAGCTCATTCGCTACTTTCTGGCCAGCTTGACTATTCCAGAGAATAATCTCTGGGTCAATCTCTCGCCTCATGAGAAAGACCGCATTATCCCTGATACCTTAGGCGCTACCGAAATGGGCCATGACATGCTCGCCCAGGATTATCTTTTAAAGCAAATAACCGCCTCTTTAACCAACCCTGACTCTGATTTGGGAAAAGAATTTTGGGCTAAGGTTTACAAGAAGTCTTATGAAGAGTTTGGCACGACCAACATCCCTGTCGATACTTTCAATAAGGTCTGGATCATGCCGGACAAGGCTGAAGTCTATGAGAATGGGGACAAGGCGTTCGTGGTGGAAAGCAGGCTCAAGGTCATGCTGGAGGAAGACTACGTTGCTTTGCAGGCAAAGCAACAAGTCGATAGTCGTGAGCATATAGTATCTAGCGAAAAGCCTTTGCTAAATACTAACGACCAAATACTAACGACCAGAAATACTTCTACCCCTACTTCTACCTTTTCCTCCCAGATCGTCCGCGAGGTTTTCATCCCGGTCCTTGAAAAGGAAGTCAACGAGGGAAAGAATTTTGCACAACTGAGGCAAATTTATGATGTGATCATCTTAGGTTACTGGTATAAGACCAAGCTCAAAGATTCCATCCTTAATCAGGTATACGCTAATCAGCAAAAGGTCAAAGGTATTGACTTCTCAGATAAGGCCCAGACCCAAGCGATCTACGAGCAGTATCTAGATACCTTCAAAAAAGGCGTGTGCAACATGATGAAGGTGGAATACGATCCTTACGTTAAGAAAGTTGTTCCCCGGAAATACTTCGCGGGAGGGGTCACGACCGCTGATGTGGGGAAGGTTTTTAAGTCCGGCCAGGATCCTTCCGCGTGTAGCACTCTAGTCCGCAGAGAAAAAGAGAGCTACGTTTTTACTTCAGGATTTCTGAATTCATCATCTTCAGATCCTTCTCGCATTCAAGATCAGAATCTAAATGCTGGAAACACGCCAATATCTTCTGCCGTAGAAAATCTTCGCGCTAGCATACGCGAAGAGCCGGTTTTTGAGCATAGGCAGATCCTGGAAACATTTTTACAGCTTCTTGAAAAATCACCTCCTGAATTTTCCAAAATGCTGTCTTTGATCTCAAAAAGAAAGATCCTGTTCTCTGATTTTTCAGGAAAGATAGAAGTTCTGACGCATGCCGAAGGGTCAAATAAAGTCGTTTATAAAGCAATAGTTCATTTGCAGGATCAAGAAAA
Source organism: uncultured Planctomycetales bacterium (assembly GCA_964486675.1). Classification (GTDB taxonomy): domain Bacteria; phylum Omnitrophota; class Gorgyraeia; order Zapsychrales; family Aceulaceae; genus CALGLP01. The sequence continues at coordinate 7,404 of CAZAOD010000040.1, forward strand.
ATTAACAATCGCTATTGCCGTAAAGAAAGAGAAAGAGGAAGAAAATATCCAGGTTGGAGAGATCAACGATCTTCAATGGCTTTCCACGGTTCGCAATCGCGAGTTTGGCTTGACGCCTGTTTTTGGGGCTTTATCGAAGACCGCAGATGGCCGCTTAGTTTATTTTGAAGAATTTATCGACGGGGATACTGTTAGCAAAATGGCGGATAACGGCAGATTACCGATAGATCTATCTCAGAAAGTTTTAGAAACATTTTTTACGATAGGCATCCTTTTGGGTAATATTTTCCCTCGCGATATTCATCAGCAAAACTTCATTCTTGATCCAAATGGTGCTGTCAAAATGGTTGATATTGGGAATCGCCGTTTCGTAGCCGTTAATAGTATCAACAAGAATCAGAAAATGTCGATCTTGGAGTTCATATTCAACATTTTTCTGCATTATGGCCAAGGTGATTCCAGGCGTGTCGTGATACCTAGTTTGTTGACAAGCTTGGAGAGGGTTGAGAAAGTTTTTCTTGAGAAAGAAAATACAAGCTTAAGAAAAAACAAGAGTGTCGTTCAAGGGCGAAATGAAATGTATCAAGTTGTATTGGCTGCCAAGCAGTATTTAGGCTCTATGACCAGCCAAGATGAGGCATTTTTTATAAAGCATTTAATGAATAATCCTTATTTCCACGGATATTGTGTCCGGCGTCATATCAATGATGTTGGCGAAAGAACGAGCTTGATCCATGAGATCTTATCGGGGATGCAGACAGAGTTTGCCCAAATACCCGACAACGCGGAGTCGTTACGTGTTTATCAAAAGACGCTCACCCAAGGGACGCCTGAGAGCACGTTTTCGGCATCCAGCAGTTCATCTGTGAGCGTTTATTTATCTGGCTACAAGGAGGAGGTTAATTTTCAAGAGCAGGATCTATCGGATATTCCCGAAGAGGAGCAAAGAGAGTTCTATCGATCTGCAAGCGAATTTGATCTTTTGCAGATTGAAAGATTTTCTAAGCAGACGATTTTAGCGCTTTGCAGAAAATGGTTTGATGATCCCAACATCACAGAAGCAACGCTATCAAGATTTGTCAAGATCCATCCTGCTTCCAATGTGCCTCTTGGTCAAGTCAGGCAAGCACAGAATGATCTGTATGATTTTAAGATCAACATAGAGTCTTTAAAGATGGATTTGCGTGACAATATGGGACTTGACCATCCTCCGGTATTGATTGTGAGACTAGATTCTGGAGACTATCTTGTCGATGGTCTAACTCGCACATATGTTGCTTTGCAAAAAGGTAGAATATCTTTGCCGGCTGTTGTCGTGGAGTTAAAAGAAGAGGATTCTAGGGCAGCGCAGAAAAACGCTGAGCAGGATCTCGCAAAGGCCCAGCCCGTTATGAATTTGAGTCAGTATAAGATATTTTCTTATGAGGTTGATCATGACTTGCCAGAATACTATGCAAGGGCTTATCCGTGGACAAGATTTTCTAGGGAGCTCGCTGAAGATGCCATGGAGAAAATACAGCAATTTGATAATAACGCTGCAGAATTATATTTGGAAGAAAAAGCAAAGGTCTTGCAGGCGCTTATGGGTTCTGGAGATAAAAAAAGGGTCATTGAATCATTGAGCGCTTTAGATGCTTCAAGGACAGGTCGGGTTATCGAGATCTCTCAAGAGGCGCTGCAGGTCATTACCCGGACATTGACAGCATCAAGAGATAGGCAAAGCTATGCGGCTCAACTAGAGTATATCAACAGGCATTGGGGTTCGGCCTCGAGCCACGGCAACAGATCTTCTATTTTTTACAAGATCGCTAGTCTTTATTATGATTATGGACAATATGAAAAGGCGATCGATGCTGCAGAGACAGCGATTAGGGTTGGAGCCGAGCCAGGACATGATAACTTTCCAACACGACTATTGATACAGGCGCAAGATTTGATCCGTTCGGCCAAGTCTTATATCCAAAGCGAAAAGGATATCAGTCTGCAAATTGGTGATCTAGTCATAAAAGCTAAAGGGACAGCATCTCCTCTGGGGATTTATGGCCTTAGCTCTTCCGCAATCGCTAAGCCAACAATTGATGAGTTTCGTCAGGTCTTAGAAGAGATCAAAAAGAAAGGATTTTTAAATAGGTCAGAAGAATTTTTGTCGCGCCTTCAAGATCTCGATCCGCGCGATGCCCAAAAGCATTGGTCAGAAGAAGGGGCAGAGAACCTTGGCAGTGATCTTTACGCTTTCGCGCGAGAGATCCGCCAGGCGCTTGATAGCAACCCTGCCGGGCGGTTTTTGTATAACACGCTTAATGTTGGGGGCCCTTTTGCGGAAAAGCTTGATGTGATCAATCCCTTGTCAGGCGTTTCCATGACGTTGCGCAGCCCCGACAAAGATTTTCTGTCAGAAAATTTTGACACACTACAGGTTTCTTTGGAAAAAGTACGGGATGTTTTTAAAGCTTTAGAGGAGAACGAGTACACCTTAGCGGATGTTAAGTTCTGGAATGAGGAGAATGGGTTTTATTTGGACATATTTCATCAAGGGTCGGATCTCTTGCAAGGACAAGCCGGGGTCGGAAATTCGCCTTTGCTCGCCAAAAAGATCGAATCCTTAAAGCAGTGGGAGCCGGCCTGGATCTTTGGGTCCGGAAGAAGTGAATATAATCTTGTCGCTGAACAACAAGAGTTAGATGACAACGCGTGGGAGTTATGGCTTGAAGATTCTCAAACCGGCAAGCGCGCCCGCGCTTGCGCGTTCACTCTTTTTGGCCTGCCTAACGGCAAGGTTCTTTTTTACGATTTTATTTTAACAGAAGGTGATCTTGTCTGGGAGGATAAGCAAAAAACCCCAGACGATGAATTTTCCAAGATGCAAAAACTGCTTGAGGCGATCTCTCCGTCTGCTGATGCCAGAGTTGAGCACTTAAAAGATCTTAGCCTTATGGATCAGTTATATTATTGGCTGAAGAAGCGTGGGATCATTGAGCAAGAAGACATATTAGAAAAAAGTATTGAAGTTCAGAAAACAAGAGAGTTCGACCGCAAGATTTATCTTGATGAAGAGCTTAACGCTTTTTCGTTTACAGATGGGGACATCCGTTATCTTGTTCCGGCTGCCGGGGCGGATGAGCATACGATCAAAGCTTTGATGGGAGACAAAGATAAGATCATTTCAGCCAATGAGCTTGCAAGATTCTTTGCTTTTGGGAGCCTTGAAGGGGGCGAGGGATTTGATGTAAGGCTGACTTTTCAACAGATGCTAGATTTTGAGGACGAACGCTATCCGGGATATTACCAAGAGTATTATATTGATGGTCTTAGCGCGCTTTATATGTACTACTTTGACAACAGCAAAGAAGCACGTCAGGTCGATCTTCTTGGTGAGATCGGAAGTGGTCGTTTCAGTCCCGGGTCACCAGCCTATGAATGGACGCGGATCCAAAAGGAATATTTCGCGCGGTACGCAAAAAGCAGGATCGAAGACACGCGCCCATCAGACGGTGGACAAAATATTCTTAGCTTGCTGGATGGGCAGCTATTGTTTACGCCCCTTTTTGTAACTGAAATTCGACTTAGCGATAGCGCCCCAGGGGAAGGCAGAGATCCGTTCAAGGATGCTCGCGAGATTACAGAGCCCGCAGCTGTGATCATTGCAGACTCTAACACAAGCACGGCCAACAAGAGATTTTATTCTCAGATCAAGGAAAAGTTGGATGGCCAGATCATTGTTGACCCGGATGGAAGTCAGAATTATAAGGTCTTTGTTCAGACGGATCTAAAGAAAGTTAACCAAAATGATCCGATCGTGGATGTAGAAGTTCATTTGATCGACGAGCAAGGAAAGAAAAGCGTGAGCCCTGTCTTTGCTTTTCAGATCCTTAGCCCTGGGCAGATCCGTCAGTTCGAATCTTTTCTTTTGGGCGTATCGTTCACGGAGCAGGATAGGGCAGCCCTTAAGGACGTGACGATAGAAGATCTGGATCAGATATTCGAGGAAATGCTCGACAAGATCGATAATGGAATACCGTTAAGCTATGGAGATCTATCAGGCGGCATCGTAGAGCGTCAGTTTTTTAGGTATCTTGCTAGTGCTCTTGAGACAGGTAACGGCGTTATTGAAGGTGATTATGCGCAGTATCAGATCATTGATGACCAGCTGTGGGGACAGCCCTTCTTTTATGATCAGGCATCTGGATTTTATAAAAAACAAAGAGATGACGGCCCAGGATATGATTTTATTATCGCGTCAGAAAGTCAGCGTGTTATGGCCGAAGTATTTAAAGAGCCTCAAGATCGTATTATAACATTTCAGCAGTTGGCATCTTTGTTAGTATTTAAAGATCTCTACTTTGCGGAAAGATCCGGTATGGCGATCCAGCTTTCATGGCTTATCGATCAAGGCTTTCCGGGGTCTATGGAGAACCCCGAATACCTGGAAGAACTCGCGCCTATGCCAATGGAAGAAGCCACAGGTGTAGGCGTTATCAAGGAATTAATAAAATATCGATCCTGGGCTCAAGAAATTGGAATGACAAGAAACGACAATGGGGAGTTTGCGCCGCAGAGGATGAATGAAGAGGATCTTACCCAGATGATCTGGGAACTGCCGTCTCCGCGGCTTCGATTTACGATACAGGCCTCCAGCTCCACACTGTTTTCAGGGAATGCTCAGAGCGTTGATCAGCTGGGCGGTATTGATTTTAACGCGAAGAATATGAACGTGAAAATAAGGGAAAAAGAAGGAAAAGGTTCGTTGGGTTCATTGAGTTCTTCGGGTTTATTGGGTTCAGAAAGCTCGATTAGCTCAACAAGCTCAATAAACTCAATAGACTTTGCTATCCCTGACTCGATCCAAGGGCTCACGCCGGTCATTCTAAACGTTGTGCCGGTCGCGGATTTTATGGGGCTCTTGGGGCTTTCGACGGAAGAGCAGAAGGCCGTTGAGGCACAGCTGAGTCAAAGCGATTCATCTTCTGAAGATGAAAAACCCTCTCAAGACACGGATATCTCCGAGATAGCGTTTTATTCCCAGAAAAAATATTAAGCTTAAGACGATCGATTTTGCAGAAGAAAACTTTACCAAGGCGCAGGCGGTGGTATAATTCTTCCAAGGAGATGAGATATGAGGGCTTTTATTCTTGCCTTGGGAATATTTCTTTGTGCCGTTGGATCAGCCTCCGCGCATCCTCCGGCGTCGATCGACGTAAAATACAACACAAGCGCGAAAAACTTTATCGCGATCATTGATCATCGCGTATCAAATCCCGCTAAGCATTATATTCGCAAAGTGATCATCAAGATCAACGGCAAGCAGGTCGCGGAGCAGTATTTTACAAAGCAGAGCACCGTTAGCGAACAGCAGATCATCTTTACGGTTGGCGATATCACAATAGGCGATCTTTTGGAAGTTGAGGCTTTTTGTAATGTTGGAGGCAGGCGGTCTCAGCCGGTCAGGATACAGTAAACTACGGCAGATCCAGGGTTTTTCAGCGGCAACCTTGCTAAAATCTTTTTGATTGGTATAATGAAGCGTTTTTGCAGGTAGTTGGAGCGTGGACGTCTCAGTTGTTAAAGATATTGAGGAAAACGTCCCTGCTCACAACCTCTTTAAAAATTTGCATTAGGGTAGTTGGAGCGTGGACGTCTCTGCTGCTAAAGATATTGAGGAAAACGTCCCCGACCCGCTCTTGCTGTAATGGTTGCAAGGAAAGCGAGACGGGGCAAGCTTTACTAAAAAAGATAATAATGATATTTGTCCCCGTAGCTCAGTTGGATAGAGCAACAGCCTTCTAAGCTGTGGGTCGGCCGTTCGAATCGGCCCGGGGA
>CAZAOD010000041.1:0-2224 GCA_964486675.1 uncultured Planctomycetales bacterium
ATGTGGCCGAGCACATTCGAAACAACCTCCGCCATATAGGTATTTTTTGACGCGCCGCGGCCGGGATCATACCTGTCACGAACATCCGTCCAATGAATAAGACATTCCTGTAGCAGATCATCGAACCCTTCCCTCTCAAGACATTTCCATTTTTTTCGATATGCATTAATAATTTTTTTAGCAACGGCAATCTCCCAACTTTCAAATAAACCCCCGTAATTGAGACTCACGAGACACCTCCTTTGTTTTTCTGAGGTGTCTCAAGCGAGCCCTAATCAACGATATGCATTTAACGTCGTGAAGTAAATCACGGAGGGCTCATAAACATTCACGGAGGTATCGCTATTTATGTTTTTTGTTCCTCGACAAATCGTCGATGCCCAGCAATTCCCTCTGAGTCGGCTCCCTCCCGAGAATTCCGGACAAAACCTTTGTGATTGCCTCGCAAAGCCTTGTTTTTAAAATCTCTTTTTCCGTTACGGTAGAATGCTCTGCGTAAATCACATGAATGCGATCTCCAAATCTTTTCTGAAAATTATTTTTTATCCGCTGCCCCATTTTTCTCACCTCTACCGCGTGTATATCGGGTTTCTTGAAAAACTGTCACAGCACGTTGTGACAATCCGAGAAAAAAAACGATATATACGCATTGAGGGCGAACTCTGAGGCAAGACGTAAAATTGACTTAACTCATTGATATAGCTTGACTTGCTTAATTTTTGTTATAGGGTTGGGGTGTCTAAAAATGAAAGGGGGTGACGACCGCATGACTGCAGAACAGAAAAAGAAAGACAAGGAGTTTTTGCATAAGCTTCATGCCAAGCATTACGGCAAGAAGAAATCAAAAGCTCAAAAAACCAAAGCGCCGGTTATTGGCGAGCCATCCGCCAAGGAGCCGACGCGCAACGAGCTGATGCTCTTGGCAAAAGAGCGCGGCATTAAAAACTTCCGGGTAATCAACAAAGAAGAATTGGTTGAGATCCTTAAGGAAGGTGCCACCCAGGAACACATCAACGAAATCGTTTCCGGGGCAGTAACCAGATGGAAAGCCGGTTGGGGGAAAGGCAAAAACAAAAAAGACGTTCAGGCATAAAACATCTTTCATCCGCCGTGTAAAAGCATTTTTTACACGGCGGATGCCTGAAACAGGGTATACAAAATTAATGATTACGCCTAATACAAATACTCAAAAGAAAAAACGCTATGTCATCTATACGCGTTGCTCAACGGATGATCAAGCGCAAGGCGATTTTACCACTTTGGATGCTCAGGCTTATCACTGCAAAAACATGTTGGATGCCTTCGGATACGAATTGGCCGAGATCGGGAAAAAAGGCATAATCAAGGATGACGGTTATTCTGGAAAAGATTTGAACCGCCCCGGAATACAGTTAATCCTCACCAATGTAAAACAAAAGAAATTCGACGGTATAATATTCTTTCGGCTTGACCGGCTCACGCGTAACCCGCGCGATCTATACGCCCTCATAGATTTATTCCGCGATACCGGAATAGATTTCATATCCGTGCGCGAAAACTTGGACAGCTCGACTGCGATCGGCCGCGTGGTTATAGGAATACTCGGGCTCCTCTCCGCGTTTGAACGCGAGCTGACAGGCGAGCGTGTCAAAGCTTCCTGCTTAGCTAGAGTAAGACAAGGCAAATGGGTGGGCGGCAATGTCCCCTTCGGCTACAAGTTAATCGATGACGGTGATCCCTTGCCGAACGGAAGACAGCCGCATAAAATAATCGTCGATCCTGAAAACGGCACCAAATTGCGTTTCATCTGGGAAATGGCGGCTGATAACAGATCTCTTTACGATATCGCGCAAGAGTTAATCCGCAGAGGTATAAAAACACCGAGCCAAAAAGTCTGGCGTAAACAAAGCGTCGCTTGGATTATTAAAAATCCATTCCATAAAGGCTATGTCAAATACGGAAATGAAATACATAAGGGCCATCATCCGGCTATTGTCGATGAACATCTATGGGAAAAGGCAAACAAAATTCTAACCGCAAAACTTCCCGGACATCGCTTTGCAAAGCAACCGCAGGAGTACATTTATCTCTTATCCGGAATCCTTAAGTGCGGGAAATGCGGCAGTCACTATGTCTGCGAAAGCGGGAACGGGCATTCCGAAAAATTCTTTTACTATGTCTGCGGCAGATCGAAACAAGGATTGGGTTGCGAAGCGTCACGGTTATCTGCCAAGGGATTCGATGA
>CAZAOD010000041.1:2234-12970 GCA_964486675.1 uncultured Planctomycetales bacterium
CGATCAAAATATCATCGTAAAAGCTATCGGCGATGCTATCTTGGATTCGCAAATAAAGCTGGAAAACCTCGAAAAACTCATCAAACCTCTTCAAGAGAAACTCTTATCAGTTCAAAAAGAAGCAAACAAGCTTCTCGAACTGGCCATGAACAGCAAGGTATCGCAAGGAAAAACTTACAAAGATAAAATGGCAAAGCTGGATGAGGAAATTATTAGGCTGGAAGACGACTTGGAAAAACTACAAGCTAAGAAGAGTGTTGCCCAGATGTCTGCAAATTCGGGAGAGTTTTTACATTCTAACCTTCGATTTGCCATGCAATATCTCGATCAGGCCCCTCCTGATGCCCGAAAAGCCTTGATAAAAGCCCTTATCAAAGAAATCATCGTGTACCAAGACTATATCGAAATAAAAATGTACATAGATCAACCGACTGTAGACAGCCTATCATGCAGACTATCTGTTCCGGAGGCCCATAAACCGCCCCAAAACGACAAGCGCCCTGCAGGAGAAACCTGCAAGGCGCTTGTTACTGCATCGAACGCTCGATGTTCGCCTGAGCGTCAAGGTTGGCTGCCCCGCTTGGACTCGAACCAAGATACTGAGATCCAGAATCTCATGTCCTACCATTAGACGACAGGGCAGATTTCACTGATTTCTTTTGAAGGTTCAACCGATGTCTACCAAAGGTTCTTTTTGACCCATTCGTCAGCTTTTTTGATGCCATCCCATGCGGTCTTGGCATCTTTTCCAACACCAACAGCTGTCGCGCCAACGCCAACAGCAACACCTTTTGTTGTTTCGCATCCGCTGATCAAAATACTACCTGCCAAACAAATGACTGCCAACAGGATCGGTTTCGCCATACCCACCTTCCTTTTTACCACATATTCTCTTTAACCCAATTATCCCATTTTTGCAATGTTTTTATAGGATCAGGATTGCCCTTGGGGGTTGTTTCGCATCCCGCCGCACAAAAACAAAAAACACTAAGAACAAAACCGATCATCATATGGCGCATAAAGACTCCTTTTCTCAAGAAAACGTTTCTTGTAAGCGCTTAATAGTTCTCTTTTTTCCCAGCAAACTCATGGTTTCAAACAATCCTGGTCCAACAGATTTTCCGGTGAGCGCGACCCGAACAGGATGTACCAGGTCTGATGATGAAATATTAAGGCGCGCGACAACATCACGAAAAACACTTTCGGCTGATTGCGGCGTAAATTCCGCAAGCTTTTCAAGCTCTTGCGCGAGGATCTCGAACTCTTTCTTTCTGTTTTGGGATAAATATTTTTGCTTATCTTCTTGCCGGATTGTCAACTGCTCTACAAACACAAAATCCGCCCAATCCAAGAAATCATTAAGCGTGGACAAGCGCCCTTTAAATAATTCAATGACCTTTTCAAGCGCTGGGCGATCAAAGCTTTCCCCTATAAAATCTTTCTGCCGCAAAAGGGGAACCAAAGAGTCCGTCAGACGATCCAAGGACATGTTCTTGATATGCTGGGAATTAACCCATAACAACTTGTCCATGGAAAAAACAGCCGCGGCTTTATTGACTTTCTTTATCGAAAAACTCTGAACGGCTTTCTCAAGCGAAACGATCTCCTGATTAGGCCCCGGCGACCATCCCAGTAGCATCAAATAATTGACGATCCCATCGGCAACAAAACCTAAGTTGCGATACTCCGTCACGGCCACGGCGCCGGTACGCTTGGACATGCGCCCGCCTTCTGCATCCATGATCAAAGGCAAATGCGCGAACTTAGGGATCTTAAATCCCAAGGCCTCATAGATCATCATTTGTTTAGGAGTATTGGAAATATGGTCTTCCCCGCGGATCACATGGGTAATCTCCATTAAGGCATCATCCACAACGCAGGCGAAGCTATAGGTCGGCGATCCGTCTGACTTCATTAGAACTTGGTCTTTAATTGTTTCGGAATCGAACACTATCTCCCCGCGGATCAAGTCATAAAGCTTGATCTCGCGCGCGGGAATCTTTAAAATAACCGCTTCCCCGTCCTTGTATGCCTTTCCCTCGTCCAGCAACTTCTGAGCATGCTGGCGATAAATATCAAAGCGTTCGCTCTGCAGATAAAACTCATCCCAGGAAAGCCCAAGCCATTTCATGCTATCAACTATCTCGTCGAGATATTCCTTCTTTGACCTTTCGAGATCTGTGTCTTCGATCCGCAAAACGAACATACCCTTCTGAGATCTAGCGTACATCCAATTAAAAAGCGCGGTACGCGCTCCGCCAATATGAAGATATCCTGTAGGGCTGGGGGCAAATCTGACTTTCATCAACTGATAAATCCTTTAACAATAAGGTCTCTAAAGCTTAAAAGGGGTTTTTTCAAAACCTTCTTTGATGAGCTGGTTGACAACATCCGCGATACGTTTTTGATCTTTGGGAACAATGTCTAAGAATTCTATCCCTGTATCATAAACGGGAGTTTTGATAGGTTTTGAGGATTGTGTCTTAACGGCCCAAACGACCCGGCCCTTACACTTAATATTCTTTTCCATGTCTAAAAGATCGATCTCAAGATCCACCTCAGAAAAAAGCTTGATATCGCGCTTGAACATCACGCACACACCACCCGTTCCAATATTTTCCGTATGCGTTAGCAATGCGTCCAGGCCGCTTGCTTCATGCCGGATCGTGATCAAGCACGGATAATTCACGCGTGGAAATTGTCGTCTTTCGAGCCCTGTCCAGCTTGTCATCAAACCCTCCTTTGGATCCTTATGACATTGATCGTCTTACCCGTTATATCGTCTAGCGTAAAGATCACGCCGTTGAGGCCAACATCACCGTCAGCCACTTCAAATTTAGAAGGCATGCTTGTCAAGAATCGCTCGACGATGTTCTCTTTTTTCTGGCCAATAACCGAATCGAAAGGTCCAGTCATGCCAGCATCGGTAATATACCCTGTTCCGCACGGCAAGATCTTCTCGTCAGCGGTCTGCACATGCGTGTGCGTTCCAAAAACAGCTGACACCTTTCCATCAATAAAATGTCCGAACGCGATCTTTTCGCTCGTGGCCTCACCATGAAAATCAACAACGACCGCCTGTGCCTGCCCTTTGATCTCGTTTAAGATCTTTTCAGCCGCCTCGAACGGACAATTAACATTATAGCGTATAAAAACACGGCCTAAAAGATTTATCACCGCGATCTTTTGTCCTTTTTTTGTTTCTGTTACAAAAAAGCCTTTCCCAGGATTTTTTGTCTGAAAATTGGCCGGCCGAAGCAACGCGGGGGTCTTGTCCAGAAAATCAAGGATCTCTTTTTTATCCCATGCGTGATCCCCTAAGGTGATCACATCACACCCACAAGAAAAAAGTTCTTCCGCGACCTTCGGAATGATCCCAGCGCCCGCGGCAGCGTTCTCAGCATTCGCAATGACAAAGTCTATTGCGTATTCATCTTTCAGCCCTGGCAAAAGTGTGTGCACCGCTTCTCTTCCTGGGCGGCCGACAATATCTCCAATGCATAGGATATTCATAAATTATTTCGCGAACTCGATCGCGCGCGTTTCGCGCACGACGATGATCTTGATCTGGCCTGGATACTCCATGTCTGTTTCGATCTTTTTCTTCAGATCCCTGGACATCACAACTGCCTCATCATCGGTGATCTTGTTAGGCTTGACCATCACGCGCACTTCACGCCCAGCCTGAAGGGCAAATGACTTCTCAACGCCTTTAAATGAATTGGCGATCTTTTCCAAGGATTCAATGCGTTTGACATAGGTTTCCATGGTTTCTGCGCGAGCGCCTGGACGTGCCGCGCTCACGGCATCAGCCGCCGCTACAAGCGCTCCATAAATCGTGACCTCTGCTTCTTCATGATGGCACTCGATCGCTTTAACAACTTCCGGCAATTCTCCATATTTACGTGCGATCTCAGCCCCAATAAGCGCATGCGGCCCCTCGACCTCCTGACCTGCCACCTTGCCGATATCATGCAAAAGCCCTGCGCGTCGAGCGATCTTAAAATCTAAATTCATCTGTGAAGCCATGATACCCATTAAGGACGCGACTTCTTTAGAATGATTAAGCGCGTTCTGACCAAAGCTAGTGCGGTATTTTAACTTTCCGACCATTTTAACAAGTTCAGGGTGCATACCGTGAATACCGAGATCAAAGGTGGCCTGCTCGCCTTCTTCCTTAACCTTAACCTCGATCTCTTTTTTGACCTTTTCGATGATTTCTTCGATACGGCCAGGATGAATGCGGCCATCTTGGATCAATCGCTCAAGGGCGATCTTCGCGATCTCGCGGCGCATCATATCAAAACAGGAGATCGTCGCCGCTTCTGGCGTATCATCAATAATAATGTCAACCCCCGCGGCTGTCTCAAACGCGCGAATATTGCGGCCTTCACGGCCAATGATGCGTCCCTTCATTTCATCCGAAGGCAAATGGACAACGCTCACTGTTGTTTCTCCCGCGTGCTCACTGGCACAACGATGAATGGCGGCAGAAAGGATCTCTTTTGCTTTCTTGTCTGCGGCCTCTTTAAGCTCTTCATCAATATTGCGAATGCGGGATGCTTTTTCCGCGATAAGATCCTCATCAACTCTAGCGAGCAAAAGACTGCGCGCTTCATCCATCGTCAAAGAAGAGATCTTTTGTAGCCGTTGCTTTTCTTCTTCCACTAAGCGCTCTAATTCTTTATGCTTTTCGCTTAACGCGCTCTCATCCTGGCGCAGCTTAGTAACGCGGCCTTCCACGTCTTTTTCTTTTTTGTCTAAAAGATCCAGGCGCTTTTCCACGTTCTCTTCTTTTTGTAAGATGCGTTTTTCTGAAGCGGCCAGCTCTTCGCGGCGCTCCTTGGTTTCTTTCTCGAAAGTTTCCCGCATCTGGATCAGCAGATCACGGCTTTTGATCTCCGCTTCCTTGATCTTGTTATCGACCTCATGTTGCGCTTTTTCCAGAAGCTCTTTGGATTTTAGCTTGATCTTTTGCAGGCGCTTATTGCCAAAGAACGTAGCTAAAAAATATCCTGACAAAACAAGAATAGCCGCTAAGGCTGAAAACCCAGCGTTTTGGATCAAGGGTGTTTGGGTCATAACGACATCTCTCCTCTTTTGAAGTCTTTTGCTTTTCTTTACTTTATGAACTAAGCAGCCAAGACGAGAGAAACGGGAACATCATGTGCTTGTACATCAGGCAGAAGGTCAACTATCTGGAAATCAAACGCCAAGCCAACGGTCGGCGTTGTGGAAGGCAATAGCTTTAAAAAACGATCATAATATCCTTGGCCGCGGCCTAAACGATTGTTGGCGCGGTCAAAACCAACCCCCGGAACAACGACAAGGTCAAGCGCGTCGCTTTCCACAGGTTTCTGGTTTTCTGGTTTGGGTTGCGCAATGCCATAGGGCCCCGCAACAAGGTCTTGGTCAAAATTTTCCACCAAAGAAGGAATGATCGTCTTCTTATTTTGCATCGTTACTGGAACAGCTATTGTTTTCCCGATCTTTTTTGCCTGGTGCATCATGTCGCTCGTTTCTACTTCGCCACCAAACGAACAATAAAACATGACCGTTTGAGCCGCCTTAAATTGCGCGGTTTCAAACAGCCTTTTTTGAAGGATCTTACTTTTTTCCCTCCTGCTTTCCTCCTTTTGGTTTTTCAGCAGGTCGAGAAGCTTTTGACGCAAAGATTGTTTTTGATCACAGCTCATTATTTTATCCTAATAGAAATAAACTTAGGGGTCATTGTATCATTTTTTATATTTTTCGACAACTGAAAAGACACGCAAGCCTATTGACGAGAAAGGTTTCTTAATTTTTCAAGCTGTTTTTGGATCTCTTTTTCAAAACCTTGGGTCGTAGGCTCATAAAACTTTTTTTTAAGAGGCATATATTCTTGCGCGACATAATGCTGTGGATAATCATGAACGTACTTGTATCCTTCTCCCGCTCCAAGCTTTTTCGCGCCCTGATACGATGAATCCCTTAAATGCCGCGGGACAGCGGCAAGCTTGTTGTTTTCAACTTCATCGAGCGCTCTTTCAATGCCTAAATAGGCAGCGTTGGATTTAGGCGCACACGCTACATAAACGGCTGCTTGCGCCAAAGGAATACGCGCTTCAGGCAAACCGATAAATTCAGAAACTTGCAAAGCCGCGCTTGCAAGGATTAACGCTTGAGGATCCGCGTTGCCGACATCTTCACTGGCGCAAATACAAATGCGCCGTGCGATAAATCGAGGATCCTCTCCGGCGTAGATCATCTTCGCCAGCCAACACAAGGCCGCGTCCGGATCTGATCCGCGCATGGATTTAATAAAAGCGGATGCCGTATCATAATGCGCATCCCCATCCGCGTCATAAAGGACTTGTTTTTTCTGGATAGATTCTTGCGCGACATCAAGAGTAAAATGAATATTGCCGTCGCTTTGCGCTTGCGTCGTCAAAACGCCGACCTCAAGCGCGTTCAGGGCCCGGCGAGCGTCACCATCGCTTACCTGTGCGATAAAACAAAGCGCTTCTTCCTCTGCCCTGACCAGATAATTTCCCAGTCCACGCTCTTTATCAGCCAAAGCCCTTTTCAAAAGAACAACAATATCTTCTCGAGACAATGCTTTCAGTTCAAAAACAAGAGAGCGGGACAGCAAAGGTCCGACGATCGTAAAAAAAGGATTTAAGGCTGTCGCGCCGATCAAGATGATATTACCGTTCTCAACATCCGGCATCAAAACATCTTGCTGTGCCTTGTTGAAGCGATGGATCTCGTCGATAAAAAGAATGGTCTTTTGCCCTGAGATCTTCTTTCGCTGCTGGCTGGCGCTTAGGATCTTGCGGATCTCCTCCACACTTGAAGAAACAGCGTTGACGCTGGCAAAATAACTTTTGGTGCGAACACTAATACACTGCGCTAATGTCGTTTTGCCAATACCCGGAGGGCCATAAAAAATAAGCGATGTGATCTTATCCGCGCGGATCGCGCGTGACAGCAGTTTATCTTCCGCTAAAATATGTTTTTGGCCAACGACATCCTCAAGGCGGGTAGGCCGCATGCGAAAGCTTAAAGGTGCCTGCGAAAGATCAGGATGGGCAATATCAGCGCTCAGCAGCAAATCTTTAAAAAGCTGAGGAGAGCTATCTTTAGCAAAGGATCGTTTCTTCATAAAATTTAATCCCCCGCCTGTGCCGTTAGGCCAGCAGTATGAACCGCTCTGTTTAAGTGGGTGCCTCTCAAGAGATCTTTACGATGCTTTGAAGTAAGCTCCCATGTCAATTGTGTTGGTTCAATTTGACAAAACCTAACGAACACCGCAGGGGAAATTTTTGCACTTATCGTTTGATCGCGCCAAGGTCGTCAATCATTTTCTGGCAAATACGCTGATGCGCTTCTTCAACCTCTTTTTCGGTAAGCGTGCGCTCTGACGACTGATATACCAAAGACAGCGTGACACCTTTATGGCCAGCAGATATCTTGTCGCCAACATACTGCTCAACAAGATCAATCTTTTTCAAAAGAGGCTCTTTTAAGCTTTCTACCGTTTCAACAAGACGCTGATAACTCATGCAGTCCTTGACCGCCAGGCTCACATCGCGCACGATGCCGGGGTAAACACATAACGGCACATAATGCTTTGTCTCTTGAGAAGCCTGCTGCCATAAGGCGTCAAGGGATATCTGCGCGCAATACAAATCCTGATGTTTCACGTCATAACTTTCTAAAATATCGCTTTGGATCTTTCCCAAAAACCCGATCTCTTGGCCGCCAACAACAATGCTCGCGCTTTTAAAAGGATCAAAGAACTTGTTTTTATTTGCCTCATAACGCACAGAATTAATTCCAAGGCTGCCACATACATTCTCAACAACGCCTTTGCAATCATAAAAATCAACAGGTCGAGCTTTAGCTTTTCTCCAATCACTTTGTGCTTCTCCCATAAACGCAAGAGACAGGACTTCTTGCTCATTTTGCGGCAAATAGACGCGACCCATCTCGAACAATGCCAGATCTTTTTGTCCGTTCTTAAAGTTATGCGCGGCGATCTTGATCATGCTTGGGATACTTGACGAACGCAAGACTTGTTGCTCTTCGCTCAAAGGACTTTGATTGTAAACAAGATTGTTTATTTCGATCTTTGTTTTAAGAAGGTCTTTTTCGCCGATCAGCGCGTACGCGATGACCTCGCTCAAGCCTTGACCGACCAGAAGCTGAGCGATCTTTTCCTTAAAGCAGCGCTTTGGGCTTGTTGCCATGTTGATCGGATTCACAGCAACGAGTCTTGTCGTTAGATTATCAAAACCGATGATACGGCCTATCTCTTCTGTGATATCGATATCGCTTTTGATGTCCATTCGAAAAGAAGGCGGAGTTACGGATAGCTTGTTTTTGCCACAACCGCGAACATCAAACTCTAAATGCTCAAGAATATTCTTAACAGTTGCCGGCATTAAAGGTGTCCCAAGAAAATGAGCGGCCTTCTCAACGTCAAAAAAGATCGACTGCGGCTTGGAAATCTTGCCAAATCCCGCGTGAACATCGTTAAAGCTGACAAGTTTTGCGCCTGCCGCATCTACGATCAAATTAATGGATCGCCGGCAAGCCATTTCTACCATAACGTTATCAACCCCGCGTTCAAAGCGATACGACGCATCACTGCGAAGTCCGAGTTTTCGTGATGTCCTTCGAATAAGATGCGGATCAAAGCAGGCGCTTTCTAACAAAACATTTTTTGTGTCTTCTGTGACCTCTGTTTCTTTGCCGCCCATGATCCCGGCGATCGCGACCGCCTTTCGCTCATCCGCGATAACAAGCACCGAAGGATCCAGCGCGTACTCTATGTCATTGATCGCGACGATCTTTTCTCCCTGCTTAGCCCTGCGCACAATGATCTTGCGGCCCTCCAGCTTATCAAGATCAAAAGCGTGCATTGGCTGTCCCAGTTCCATCAAACAAAAATTCGTAATATCAACAATGTTATTAATACTGCGAAGGCCAACGGAAGTAATATGCTTTTGCAAGGTTGGTGGTGTTTTTTGGACGCACACGTCCTGCAACACAGCGCCAATATAGCGGGAACAATCATGAAGATCAGCAATAGTGATATCGCTTTTTTCTTTAGGGATCTTAATGCTTTTAATGAATGGTTTCTTTAGCGGCAGATGAAGGATCGCGGAAAGCTCCCGCGCAATGCCAAGGATGCTTAAGCAATCCGGCCGATTCGGCGTGACCTCAAACTCAAAGATCGTGTCCATGCCGAAAGACTCTTCCTTCTCGACTTCAAGCCCAGACAACGTCAAGCGATGCGCCAATTCTTTTGCCGAGATCGTAAAATGAACATATTCTTTAAGCCAATTTAAACTGGTCTTCATTTTTAAAACATTCCTTTAATAACAAAAACATCTTCTATCGTTGGCTGGATCAGTACAAGACTTAAAAATTGGGGCAGAGTTGCCGATGAACTGGGCCCCAAAAACACAAGTCGCAGGAGAGCATGCTGTAGCGCAGCTCATCGGTGATGAAACTGTCTCTGTTACAGATAAAACGGTGTGTGTTTTTGCGGCCCCCTTGTAAACGCTTATCCCCCCACCTGCAACCAAAGACATGCTTGAGCTGGTCGATATGTCCGTTGTTTCGATCCCAACCTTACCTATGAAATAATTCTTTCCTCCCCCCGCTTGAAATATACCGTACCCATCATTAGCAGCGGAAATAAACATGCCTCCCTTGCCGACAGGGCCAAAACCTGTCATGTCAAATCCCTGCATAAGCCCTAAAGCATACTCACCATTATCATTGTTAGGGTTATTCAATATGCTTGTAAAAAATAATCCGCTTGCTCCGCTTTTGGCGTGTACTTTTGCAAGCGGCAGCGAAGTCCCCACCCCAACCTTGCCGGCAAAATAATTATACGCGTTTGCTCCAGCCTGATGTACGCCGTATGAGCCCGCGGCCGGAGAATAAACATAAAGCCCGCCATAGCCGGCATTCATTGCTTTTGCTGTTCCTGAATTGTCCAGGCGCAAGGCATAATCATTGCTTGCTGTTCCTGTGTTAGAAAGTTGTGCCGTATAGCCGGAAGAGGCTATTGCCTCTAATTTTGCTCCTGGCGCGGTAACGCCAATGCCGACATTTCCACTGCTATAAACTTTTCCGTTCTCAAAATATCCTGAATAATCCGTTCCGTAAGCATAAAGCCCTACATTGCTTAGGCTTGGCAAGGCTATTCCGGCGCTATCGGTTGAAACAAGCGCTAATGCGGTCTTGTTCTTTAAGCCCGTCATAACAAGCCCTAAAGGAGTATTGTTTGTCGTGTTAACGACTCCCGCCTCATCAATCGTAAGCCTTGATACAGGATCTGCCAGGGTCGTATTAATGCCTACATTGCCATTAACAATAAACGCGCTAGGTATGAACTGATTCCATTTCTTGTAAGCAACGCTGTTAACCCTTTGTTTGGCAAGTTCACGCCCAAAACCTACAGACATCTGCAGGATAATATTCGCGTCTTCCTGAGTGACAGAGCCATCAGCATTAACATCAGCTATAGCTTGTTGTGCAGGAGTTAAAGATGCTAGTCCAGCAGCATACAAAGAAGCTAATAAAGCGTCTGTGGAATTGATACCCGCGTCTCCATTAACATTTCCGCTTCCGCCAGTAAAAAAGATGCTTCCGCTCACGTTAAGATCCGCGACTGGATCTGTCGTCCCAACCCCAAGTTTTCCCATGACGCGCATTTCTTGATACATCCCAAATGGCGC
>CAZAOD010000042.1:0-12828 GCA_964486675.1 uncultured Planctomycetales bacterium
TTGACAGTTTTAAAAGGTGTTGATTTTTCCATTCAGCCGGGAGAGTTCGTGAGCTTAACTGGCCCATCTGGAGCTGGAAAATCGACGCTGTTGCATATTCTTGGAGGATTGGATTTTCCAACCCAAGGAAAAGTTTTTATCGATGGTGAAGAAGTGCAGCGCTTGAATGATCGTAAACGCTCCGCGTTGCGTAATACAAAGATCGGGTTTGTTTTTCAATTTTATCATTTATTGCCTGAGTTCAACGCGATCGAGAATGTGATGTTGCCCGCTTTTATCAAAGACGGGATGTCGCGGCGGTCTCTGGTGGAACAAAAGGCCGCTTCTTTGTTAGGGCAAATGGGCATGCAGCACAGGCTTTTGCATAAACCTAAACAACTTTCAGGCGGCGAGCAGCAACGGGTCGCTATCGCGCGCGCTCTTATGAATAACCCAAAGATCATTTTATGTGACGAGCCGACAGGCAATTTAGATTCGCAGTCAGGAGAGAGCATTATTGCGTTATTGCGCAAGTTGAACCAAGAGCAGGGTCAAGCTGTCGTGATCGTGACGCATGACCTTGCGATCGCTCAACAAGCGCAGAGATGTGTTCATATTCAAGATGGAAAAATCACCAACTCACATTAACAAAGGGGCGGCTTATGAAGGTTTATCTTAATGGGAAGTTTGTGGAGAAAAAAGATGCTAAGGTATCCGTTTTTGATCACGGATTTCTTTATGGCGACGGAGTCTTTGAGGGAATCAGGTCTTATAAGCGTAATGTCTTTAAGTTAGATGAGCATATTCAAAGACTTTATGAATCAGCGCATACATTGATGTTAAAGATCCCTTTGACCCGAGCCCAAATGATTGATGTAGTCGTGAAGACGCTGAAGATCAACCATTTGTCAGACGCGTACATCAGGGTCATTGTCAGCCGTGGAGAAGGGGATCTAGGCCTTGACCCTCGCAAATGCCAGGGCACAGCGACCGTTATCGTGATCACGGATAAGATCACGCTTTATCCAAAAGAGCTTTATCAAAAAGGGATGGCGATCATTACAGTTCCGACCGTGCGTAATCTCAATGAGGCTGTTAATCCTCAGCTGAAGTCCTTGAATTATTTGAACAATATCTTGGCAAAAATTGAAGCCACGAATTCTGGCTGTATGGAAGCCTTGATGATGGACGCTCAGGGATTTGTCGCGGAATGCACGGGGGACAACGTTTTCATCGTTCGCCGAGGAGAGCTTTTGACGCCTCCCAACGCTCGCCTGCGGGGGATCACTCGTGATGCGGTTATGGAATTAGCGAAAAAACAAAAAATAATAGTCAGCGAGAAGTTGATGACACGTCATGAGATCTTTGTCGCGGAAGAATGTTTTTTGACAGGAACAGCAGCTGAGATCATCCCGATCGTCAAGGTTGACGGGCGTGTGATCGGCGATGGCGTTCCAGGACCTATTACATTAAAGCTCATCAAAGCTTTTCACGCGATCACGTCCAAAGATGGTGTGAAATATTAACGAAGCGATCATCGTCGCAAGGAGTATTTTATGATCTGTGATGTTTGTAAAAAAAAGAAAGCCACTGTGCATTTGACCGAGATCGTGGATGGCAAAATGGCAGAAATGCATATCTGTGAGGATTGCGCCAAGGAGCGCAGTGTCCAAATGGAGCAGCAATTTGGTCTTGCGGATCTTCTGGCAGGGCTTTCCGATTTCGGTAAACAAATTAAGACAGAAGAAAAAAGCAAGCTGCAATGTCCGAATTGCGCTTTGGGTTATGAGGATTTTCGTAAATTCGGGCGTTTGGGTTGTAGTGAATGCTATAACGCGTTTCGCGCGCATTTATCATCGCTGCTCAAGAAGATCCACGGGTCCGGCCAGCATTTAGGCAAAAAACCTATTGGTCGTCCGACTCCTTTGCCTGCAGCGCCAACCTCGAAGGCAGCGGCTGTCAAGACCGTTGTCGTTAAGGAAGAGGGGCTTCAGGAGCTAAAGACGAAGCTACAACACGCTGTTTTATCTGAGAATTTTGAACAGGCAGCTATCCTCAGAGATAAGATCCGTATCCTCGAGAAAAAAGAAAAGGAAAAATAATCATGAAGATTGACGATTTGATCACGCATACCGGAGAGTGGCTGAAAGGGACGGGTCCCCAGTCACATATCGTTATGTCATCGAGGATCCGTTTGGCCCGTAACGTCGAAAAGATCCCTTTTCCAGCCCGCGCTAACAAAAAAGATCTAGCGGAGATCGTAAGGATCACAAAGGACGCCTTTGAGTCATCGGAATATTTTAAAAATGCGATGCTCTTGAAGATCAACGAGCTTGATGCCCTGGATCAGCAGTTCTTTATCGAGAGGCATTTGATGAGCCATGATCATGCCGCGACCAGCGAAGGAAGAGCGATCCTCATTTCTAAAGAAGAGATCCTTTCCATTATGATCAACGAAGAAGATCATTTGAGGATCCAGGTCATGCAGTCAGGATTTGATCTTAGAGAGACATGGAAGATCATCAACATGATCGACGATATCTTGTCTGCCAAGATCCCTTATGCTTACGACTCAAGCTGGGGATACTTAACCGCATGTCCAACGAATACCGGAACAGGCATTCGAGGCTCTGTCATGCTGCATTTGCCGGCATTAGTCATGACAAAGCAGATCAATAAAGTTTTGGAGGCCATTGCGAAATTAAGTTTCACATCTCGCGGTTTTTATGGGGAAGGAACCCAGGCGACAGGGAATTTCTTTCAGATCTCTAATCAGGTTTCTTTAGGCCACAGCGAAGAAGATATTTTGCAGAACATCAATGGCCTTGTGCGCCAGATCGTCGAACAAGAAGAGCAGGCGCGCCAGGCCTTGCTCGTACAGAACCGTTCCGTTCTGGAGGATAAGATCAGTCGCTCATACGGGATCCTGAAGAGCGCGCATATTATTTCAAGCCAGGAGACGGTTGATCTTCTTTCGATGGTGCGCCTGGGGATCGATGTGGGTGTTATTAAAAATGTCAGCAAGCAAACGGTTAATGAGCTTTTTATCATGATCCAGCCGGCTCATCTTCAAAAGATCGAAGGCAAAAAGCTTGACCCGCTGGAACGGGATGTCAAGCGCGCAAGCGTTATTCGCGAGAAATTAAAAGCATAAAAGATAAGCAACAACTAATTTCAGGAGGTTATATGTTTAACCGGTTTACAGAGCGAGCCCGCAAAGTGATCGTGTTAGCCAAGGAAGAGGCCAAGCGATTTAACCATGATTATATCGGTACGGAACATCTTTTGCTCGGGCTTATTCGTGAGGGTGAGGGGGTTGCTGCGGCTGTTTTGCAAAAACTTGGACTTGATCTGGAATCCATCCGTATCGAGATCGAGAAAGTTGTCCAGCCCGGCCCGCAGACACAGGTTATGGGAGATATTCCGTTTACACCACGCAGCAAGAAAGCATTGGAGTTAGCTGCAGAGGAAGCCCGCGCCTTAGGTCATAATTATATCGGCACGGAACATCTTTTGCTCGGGCTTATTCGTGAGGGTGAGGGGGTTGCTTATCGCGTATTTTTGAATATGGGTGTTGACCTAGAGCGCGTGCGCAACGAGGTCATGGAGCTTTTGGGTTCAGGGATCCCCGGGTTTGGCACTCAGGAAACTGCTAAAAAAGGAAAAACCCCAGCGATCGACGCCTATGGCCGTAATTTGAATAAGTTGGCGCGGGAAGGAAAACTTGACCCTGTGATTGGACGTAAGGGCGAGATCGAGCGTATCGTTCAGATATTGACCCGCCGCACAAAGAATAACCCTGTCCTTATTGGCGAAGCCGGCGTTGGGAAAACAGCCATCGTCGAGGGATTGGCGCAACTGGTTGTTAACGGGGAGGTGCCAGAAAATCTTCGCGATAAGAATATCATCATTTTAGATCTGGCTATGATGATCGCTGGGACAAAATACCGCGGCCAATTCGAGGAGCGTATCAAGGCGATCATGGATGAGATCAAGCGCTCTAAGAAGATCGTTTTGTTTATTGATGAGATCCATACGTTAGTCGGTGCGGGGGCCGCTGAAGGGGCGATCGATGCGGCAAATATTCTCAAGCCAGCTTTGGCGCGCGGAGAGATCCAGTGTATTGGTGCGACCACGATCGATGAATATCGCAAAAATATTGAAAAAGATGCCGCGCTTGAACGGCGTTTTCAAACGATCATGGTCGAGCCTCCATCAGTGGAAGAAACGATCCAGATCCTGCAAGGCTTGCGCGATAAATATGAGGCTCATCATCGCGTGAAATATTCTGATGAAGCCCTAGAGGCTTCAGCGAAGTTGACGGATCGTTATGTGACGGGCAGATTTTTACCGGATAAAGCTGTTGATATTCTTGATGAAGCAGGCGCGCGCGCAAGCCTAAGCGTTATGGTTGTTCCTCCAGAGATCAAGGAGATGGAAGAAAAGATCGAGGAGCTTCGAGAAGAAAAAGAAACGTACATAAAAAGCCAGGACTTTGAGAAAGCAGCTCAAATGCGCGATAAAGAGCGTGAAGCACGTGAACAGTTAGAGGTTAAAAGACGTGAATGGCTGCAAAAACGCGATTCGCTTATTCCAACGATCACCGACGAAGATGTCGCGCGCGTTATCTCCCAATGGACCAAGATCCCTTTGATTCGTCTTGAGCAGAAAGAAAGCGAAAAACTTCTTAAGCTTGAAGAAAACCTATCTCAGTCGGTCATTGGCCAGGCAGAGGCGATCAGCGCGATCGCCCGCGCGGTGCGTCGCTCCCGTGCTGGGATCAAGAATCCATTGCGGCCTATTGGCTCTTTTATGTTTTTGGGGCCAACGGGTGTCGGCAAGACCCTGTTAGCCAGGGTTTTGTCTGAGTTTATGTTCGGCGATGAAAACGCCATCATTCAGATCGACATGTCTGAGTATATGGATAAGTTCAATGTTTCGCGCTTAGTAGGTGCTCCTCCAGGATACGTAGGCTATGAAGAAGGAGGCCAGCTGACAGAAAAGGTGCGTCGGCGACCTTACGCGGTTGTTTTGCTTGATGAGATCGAGAAAGCCCATCAGGATGTTTTCAATCTTCTGTTGCAGGTTTTGGAAGATGGACGATTGACGGATAGTCTTGGCCGTCGCGTGGATTTTCGCAACACGATCGTGATCATGACATCCAACGTCGGAGCGGAGATCTTGCGCCAAAAAGGTTCGTTAGGCTTTGCGTCGCAAGACAAAGAAGTCACGTATCAAGATATGAAGCAGCGGTTGCTGGATGAGATCAAAAAGACCTTTAAGCCTGAATTTCTGAATCGTTTGGATGATATTATTGTTTTCCAATCGTTGACGAAGGAAAATTTACAGCATATCGTGAACCTTGAGATCCGGGAGGTCACAGAACGGCTTAAAGATAAGAACATCACGATCAATCTCGCGCCAGAGGCCGTGGAGTTCTTTATTGAAAGAGGTTTTGACCCTACGTTTGGAGCCAGGCCACTTAAGAGAACTATCCAGCGATTTTTAGAGGATCCCTTGGCGGAGGAAATTATTGGAGGCAGGTTCGTCGAAGGAAGCAGTATCACTGTGAAGCGCGATAAAAACAAGGATATCTTGTTTTTTGAATAATGACAGCCCTTCGATCGTTATTCTTAGCGGTGTTTTTTAGCTTTATAGCAGTTTCTGACGTCCTTGCTAAAAATATCTGCACATTTCAAGGACTGTGGGATGTCCCAGAGCAAAGCGTGCAGGCAGATTGCTTTTTTCTTGATAGCGGAAAAATAAGTTTTTCAGCAAAGGCGCAGGACGACCAGTCTATTCAGTTCCAGCTTTCTGCGAAAAATTTGCAGGCATTGATCTTTCATATTACAGCGGAAGTTTCAGGGGCGATAAGGCTTGTTGAATCTTTGGACGGGGCATCTTTTGTCGAGGTAATGCTTTCCCAGGAAAGTCAATCCCCGGATTTGGTCCATGAAGGTATCCAGGGGAAGCTTGACATCGTGGATGATAAGATCTTTGTGCGACAGTTGCACGGCGCCGGGGTTCATTGTCAGGGCCAAGCTTCTTTTTTGCCGCCTTATGATATGGATCTGACCTTTTCAGCCAAGAATATGTTGTTAAGCGATTTGTTCGCGTGGCTCAATCAGCCTCAGGAAAGCGTGATGGGAGACGCAAGCGGTCAAATACGCGTTACAGGGTTTGTTGAAAAATTACTGATCAAGGGGCGGTTCGTTTCTTCAGGCCAGATAGGAAATTTTCGTTACGATGAGATCACCGCCGGGATAGAAGGCATCTATCCTATGGCGCGCTTAATCGACGCAAGCGTTACTGAAACCAACGGTGTCAGTTTTTTTCTAGAAGGACAAATTGATCTTTCAAAGGATTTTAAGGATTTTGCTCAGCAGTTGGCTAAAATGAAGATGCTGCCGTTGATCCGGCAGACGAACGTCGACCGTGAGTGGACAATCCGTAAAGGATCTGGAGGCCGGGACGCGGGCGAGACAGAGTTCAAGTATCGATTACGGCGTGAACGAGAAAATGCGGGCGTTGAAGAAACGGGAATGTTTACGATCCAGCGGAGCATTAAGTTTTAGATTCTTTCAAAGGAAACCCCATGGTCGCTAACGCTCTCTGGGGTAAATTCGCACAGTGATTTATGATCGCTGTGTTCCATAAATCACGTGTTCATTTATGAAAACAAAAACAGTATTTATATGTCAAGAGTGCGGGACGCAATCTCCTGGGTGGCTTGGCCGTTGCCCAGGATGCCAGAATTGGAATACGTTTGTTGAAGAAAGCTTGCAGCCGATGGAAAACACGGCACGGCCTGTCCTTGCCTGCAAAGAAGAGCCGATACTTCTTAATGATATTATCAGTTATGGTGAAAAACGGCTCTGCACAGGAAATGATGAGCTTGATCGTGTCTTGGGTGGCGGGATCGTTCCTGCCTCCGTTATTTTGCTTGGTGGGGATCCTGGGATCGGCAAGTCTACCTTGGCGCTGCAGGCAGGATGCTTGTTAGCGCACAAAGGACATAAAATTTTTTATGTCAGTGGAGAAGAATCCGTGAAGCAGGCGAAGATGCGCGCGGATCGTCTTTTAGAAAAAGACAGCAGTAAGCTTTATATCGTGAATCAGATCGATCTGGATGTGATCTTTCAGCATATTGAGAAGTTGAAGCCGGATGTTGTTATTTTGGATTCGATCCAGGTTGTTTTTCAGAAAGATATTTCTTCTTCTCCCGGCAGCGTAAGCCAGGTCAGGGAGTGCGCTTCGCTGTTGACACAGTTCGCCAAAACAAGAGGTGTTGCTGTTATCATGATCGGTCATGTGACAAAGGAAGGAATGTTGGCTGGACCTCGCGTTTTAGAGCATTTAGTAGATACAGTATTGTATTTTGAGGGTGAACGGTATTCGATGTATCGCGTGCTGCGGGCTACAAAGAATCGTTTTGGGTCAACGAACGAGATCGGCGTCTTTGAGATGACAGCTGAAGGACTGAAGCAGGTCAAGAATCCTTCCGAGATCTTTTTATCAGAGCGTCTTCATGATGCTTCAGGGTCAGTCGTTGTTCCCATATTGGAAGGTACGCGGCCGTTTTTAGTTGAGATCCAAGGGCTTGTTAGTCGAGCGAGTTTCGGCGTAACCCGGCAGAAGACTCAAGGTTTTGACGCGAATCGTCTTTCTCTTTTAGCCGCTGTGCTTGAGAAGAAGATAGGGCTATCATTGCAGGATAAAGATATTTTTTTAAATGTTGTCGGCGGCGTTAAAGTTGTGGACCCAGCCGCAGACTTAGCCGTGACATTGGCGATTGCCACAGCCCTTCTTGACAGAAAGATGCCTCATGATGTTGTTGTCTTAGGAGAAGTCGGATTATCGTCGGAAGTGCGCAGCATCAGTCATGTTTTAACACGTATCAACGAAGCTCAAAAATTAGGTTTTCAGCGCTGCATTCTGCCTAAGAATAATTTAAAGGCGAAGGAGATCAGGAAAGAAAAGATCGAGTGTGTCGGTGTTGAGACCGTTAAACAAGCTTTGGATATTTTATAAAATTATAAAGGAGAGGTTATGACATTATTTATCATTCGTATTTTCTTTCTTGTTGTCAGCATGACCGTTGGTTATCAGATAGGGGACATTTCAGGTTTTGGAATTATAGGTCTGGCCGGCGGAGGGATCTTCGGTCTTTTGCTGATCTTCCTTGAGACAAAGATGTACCGTGTTTCTTTGAGGGGTTTATCCAGTATGGTTTTTGGTTTGTTGCTGGGTATGGTTATTGCTAAGCTGATAACGGATATCTTGGCCTTGTTGCCTTTGGGAGAGTACCATATTTCTTTATTCCGTGTTGTTTTAATGATCGTCTTCTGCTATTTGGGGGTCACAATGGCTCTGCGCGGTAAGGATGATTTCAATCTTATTATTCCTTATGTAAGGTTTCGTAAGGAAAATTTCTTTGAAAATGTCGTTATTTTAGACACGAGCGCGATCGTTGACGGACGCATCTCCGATATTTGTAAGACGGATTTCTTTCAGGCGAGGCTCGTTGTTCCGCGCTTTGTCCTTAAAGAACTTCAAACTTTGGCGGATTCTAAAGATGCCTTAAAACGCGAACGTGGCCGCCGGGGAATGGAGATCTTGCGTAATATGCAAAAAGATTCCGCGATCGACATTAAGGTCCATGAAGACGATTTTCCAGACATTCAGGATGTCGATGATAAATTATTGCATTTGGCCAAGCGCATTGAGGCCAAGATCTGCACAACAGATTTTAACCTCAACCGTAATGCCGGCATCCAGGGGATAAAAATCCTGAACATCAATGAGCTTGTTAATGCTGTCAAGCCTGTTGTTTTTCCAGGGGATCGTATCACGGTAAAGCTGGTCAAGGAAGGCACTGAACATCAGCAAGCCGTTGGTTATTTAGATGATGGGACGATGATCGTTGTGGCTGATGCGCGGCACTTGATCGGCCATGATGTATCAGTCGAGATCACCTCAGCGATCCAGACACAGGCAGGTCGCATGATCTTTGGAAAAGTGCGCACATGAAGGTCCAGGCTATCATTGCCGCTGCGGGAGCAGGAACAAGATTAAAAAGCAAGGTTCCTAAGCCATTGCTGGTGGTCAAGGGTCAGCCGATATTATTTTATAGTTTAAAAGTTTTTGCTCAATGTTCTTTGATCGACAGCATTATCGTTGTCGTTCCTTTTGCAGAGCGCGCGGTCTTTGAGAAGGCCATAAAAAAGTCTGGCATACGCAAGAAAGTGATGTGTGTGGTAGGCGGAGCAAGGCGCTGTGATTCTATCCGTAATGGATTGCGACGATTAGATGCTGACACAAAACTTGTTGTTGTTCATGACGGAGCTCGGCCTTTTATCACACATGACCTGTTAAGGCGTTGTATTCGTGCTGGAAGAAAAGACAAGGCTGTTGTGGCCGCTGTTCCTGTCACATCTACGATCAAGCGAGTATGCGTTAAGACCGGCGTCGTTTGGGCTACGCTCAATCGTGAAGATCTTTGGGAGATCCAGACGCCCCAAGTTTTCGACCGCAAGATCATTGATCAGGCTTACAGCGCGCTTTCGTCCATTACTCCAACCGATGACGCTCAGCTAGTCGAACAGGCAGGCTCTCAGGTGAAGATCGTTCTCTCAAGCTATGACAATATTAAGATCACTGCGCCAGAAGACGTGGCTTTTGCGGAGTATCTTTTATCAAGGAGAAAATCATGCAGCGAATTGGCTTAGGATATGACCTGCATCGTCTCGTGGACGGACGAAAACTTGTTTTAGGCGGCTTGGAAATCCCATTTAAGAAAGGTCTTTTGGGCCACTCTGATGCGGATGCCCTAACGCATGCTATCTGTGACGCGTTATTGGGCGCTGCGGGTCAAGGTGATATCGGTGAGCATTTTCCAGATACAGACCCTAGCTATAAGGACGCGAATAGCATTGTTTTGCTTCAGAAAGTTCATGAGCTTATTCGTCAAAAAGGGTACAAGATCGTTAATATTGACACAGTGATCATCGCGGAAGAGCCGAACCTAAAACCTTTTAAGCCTAAAATTCGTTCATGCTTGGCGCAAGCTTTGTCTTTGTCAGAGGGCGCGATTAGTGTGAAGGCAAAAACACAAGAAGGGTTGGGTTTTGGGCTTAATGCCGAAGAAGCGATCGCTGTGTATGCTGTTGTTCTGCTTTCAACATAGGTCGTTTGATCATATGTATGATTAATGGAGGGAAAGATCATGACATTATTATTGCTTAATTTTATCCTACTTGTTTTATTGTGGTATTTCTTTGTTTCTACGATGTTCGTCCAGGAGATCAGGTCCGCCCGCGATAAGGACCCTGCTGCTAAGGAGAATTTTCAGATCATTTTTTTGTACGCAGGGTTGCACGCGATCATTGCGTATCGTTTAGCGCATTTTTTATGGAAACACAAGATACCATTTTTTCCGCGCTTGATCTCTCAGGCAGCTCGTTTTTTTACAGGGATCGAGATCCATCCTGGAGCAAAGATCGACCGTGGTCTTTTCATTGATCATGGTATGGGTGTCGTCATTGGAGAAACAGCGATCATCGGAAAGAATGTAACGCTGTTCCAGGGAGTCACGCTCGGAGGAACCGGCAAAGAGGTTGGCAAGCGGCATCCCACGCTAGGGGACAATATCGTCGTTGGCGCAGGCGCTAAGGTTTTGGGAAATATAACGATCGGCAGCAATTCATATATTGGCGCGAACGCTGTCGTCATCAAGGACGTTCCTCCCAATACGACGGTGGTGGGGGTTCCTGGCCATGTGACCAAGCAAGATGGCAAGCGTATGGATCGGATGATGGATCACGCGCAGATTTTGGATCCTATTGTCCAGGAGCTGGAAGAACTCAAGCAACGTTTAGCTATTCTGGAAGAAAAGAAAAAATAATGTATGCCTATCCAAATTCATAATTCACTTTCTAACAAAAAAGAGATCCTTGTTCCGACTCAAGACAAGCGGTTGAGTATGTATGCGTGCGGCGTGACAGTGTATGATAGATGTCATATTGGCCATGCCCGCAGCCTCTATATCTTTGATGTTATCCGTCGTTATTTGATGTTCCGTGGATATAATGTTCGTTTTATCCGAAATATCACGGATATTGACGATAAGATCATCAACCGCGCGCAAGAATTGAAGAAAGATTGGAGGATCGTTGTTGATGACAACATACAAATGTATCGAGAAGATTTGCGTGCTTTAGGCATCCTGGATGCCGATGCAGAGCCGCGAGCGACAGAGAACATCCCTGAGATGATCAAGCATATCGAGGGGTTGATCGAGAAGGGTTTCGCGTATTCTCAGGACGGCGATGTGTATTTTAGCGTACGGCAATTTAAAGATTATGGCAAGCTTTCAGGGCAAAGCATCGAGAAGATGCAGGAAGCGGTACGTATTGAAAAAGACGACAAGAAAAAAGATCCGCTTGATTTTGCTCTTTGGAAAAGGTCTAAAGAGGGCGAACCTTTTTGGGAAAGCCCATGGGGAAAAGGGCGTCCGGGTTGGCATATCGAATGCTCTGCGATGAGCATGAAATACGCCCAAACAGAAACCTTGGATATTCATGCTGGCGGACGGGACCTGGTCTTTCCTCATCATGAGAATGAAGTCGCCCAGAGCGAGGCTTTGACCGGAAAACCTTTTGCGAAGTATTGGATCCATCACGGGCTTCTGACGATCAATGGCCAGAAGATGTCGAAGTCGTTAAAGAATTTTATTACTGTTTCTGATGCCTTGTCGATATACGGAGTAAACGCGCTTAAGCTTTTCTTTTTGTCTTCTCATTACGCAAGTCCGTTAGATTTTACAGAAGAAAGAATGCATGATATGCATAAAAATCTTGAACGTTTTTCTATCTTTTTTGCAGAAGCCCGTAGTGTTCAGCCCTCGGGCGCGCCATTAGATTCTGCAATAAAGGTTTTTGACCAGCATTATCAAGAATTCATTAAAGCGATGGATGATGATTTTAACACGCCTCGCGCTTTAGCCGCTTTATTTGAAACGATAAGTGAAACGTACAAGTTGAGATCCCAGAAAGAATATCCATTGATCGTTAAGAAAGTCGCGCAGGAACTTCAGGGGATCTTAATGGATATTTTTGGAATTGTCTTTGTTGTAAAAGAAGCTGACCTGACGGAAGAGGAGGGATCTTTGATCAAAGAAAGAGAGATCGCTCGTCATCAAAAAGATTTTAAACGCTCGGATGAGCTGCGGGATGCGCTGAAAGCTCGCGGTATTATCGTCGAAGACGGCAAGGAAGGGCAAAAATGGCGAAGAGGTTGAAGGGGTTGTTCATCACGTTTGAGGGCTCGGAAGGATGCGGGAAGAGCACGCAAGTAAAACTGCTGTGTGACTTTCTTAAGCGTGAAAAAAGGGATGTTTTGCATATTCGCGAACCAGGGGGCATTAAGATCAGCGAGAAGATCCGCGCCATTTTGCTTGATGATAAGAACAAGGAGATGGCTAGGCCTTGCGAAGTTCTGCTGTACATGGCGGCGAGAGCTCAGCTTGTTCATGAAAAGATCCTTCCGGCACTCAGGAAAGGATCGATCGTGGTTTGTGATAGATTTCTGGACTCAACGATCGCCTATCAGGGATATGGTTGCGGTGAGGATATCCGTTTCATTAGATCGATCGGTTCTTATGTGACACAAGATATCCTTCCAGACATTACATTTTTGCTTGATCTTCCCACTCATAAGGGGTTGTCGCGTATTCAAAAACCTAAGGATCGCATCGAGCAAAGATCATTGCAGTATCATAATCGTGTCCGTCAAGGGTATTTGAAGATCGCGCGCCAGGAGCCGAAACGCGTGAAGGTGATCGCTGGCCAC
>CAZAOD010000043.1:0-11670 GCA_964486675.1 uncultured Planctomycetales bacterium
GATATGGGGGTCAATCGCGCAGGATTCGGCATTACCGATGATCAAGCGGTCCAGGAAGCCGCGTGCCAAGAGATCATCCGACGTTATTTTCGGTATAAATGTGAGTACGCGCTGGGCCTGGTGGATAAGGAATCCGTTGAGCGAGGAGAGCTGTTGATGAAGGAGATGAACATCAACACCAGCGATCGCAAGGTCGTCGAAGCCGCTCGATCAGCCGCGGAACAAGCGCAGCAACAAGGCAAAGGCAATAAAGGGATATTTTGCGGGGCAGCTATCGAGCTGGCCGATGGCCGTATCATCACGGGCAAGAATTCCTCGCTCATGCACGCAGCATCAAGCCTGATCTTAAACGCGCTCAAGGAATTGGCGGATGTCCCTGATAAGATCCCGCTATTATCCAAAACATCCATTGACTCGATATCGAACCTGAAAAAAGATATTTTAAAGATGAAAACATTAAGCCTTGATCTAGATGAAGCCTTGATCAGCTTAAGTATTAGCGCGACAACAAGTCCTGTTTCACAACTGGCCTTAGAAAAGATCAGCGAATTACGTGGCTGCGAGATGCACATGACCCATATCCCAACGCCAGGGGACGAAGCTGGCTTACGCCGGTTAGGGATCAATCTGACAACAGATCCAAACCTATCGTCCAGCAGTCTCTGTGACTATTCTTAAAATGCGCAAAAGAATATTTTTATCTATAAGCTTTTTTCTTTTTCTTTCGCTCTGCCTGGCGTTTTACGCATGCAGCCCCTCAAAACCAACAACGCCAAGCGTCATCTTTCAATCGTCTGTCATAGACGCGCTTTCTCAAGGTGTCTTTGAGGGGGATCTAACCTGCGCAGAGCTTTTGCAGCAAGGAGATTTTGGCCTTGGCACCTTCAATGACCTTGACGGCGAAATGATCGTTTTAGATGGCCAAGTCTATCAAATCAAGTCTGACGGGAGCGTCCTGAAGCCAGGCCCATCAACACAACTGCCTTTCGCGACCGTGACATTCTTTAGGCCTGATCAGAAGATCTCCTTGGATAAAGAATTGAACTACGCTCAAATAAAAGACCTTTTGGATGCCGCTTTGCCGTTTAAGAATATCTTTTATGCTATCCGTATCGACGGAAAATTCTCTCAGGTTACTGTGCGCAGTGTTCCTCCGCAGTGGAAGCCTTATCCCGATCTCGCTCAAGCCATAAGCGAACAAAGAATATTCCATAAAAATGATCTTGCCGGGACCATCATCGGTTTTTGGTTCCCTCCTTACGCGAAAAATATCAATGCCGCCGGATATCATTTTCATTTCATTGATCGAACGCGAACATTCGCCGGCCACTTACTGGACGCGCGATTGATATCCGCAACAGCATCGATCCAAAGCGTTTACAAACTGAATATTGCGTTACCAAAAACAGCGAACTTTGATAGTGCCGACCTGACACAAGAACAACACGTCATAATACCTGAAAAATAGAATATGGATGATCACGCGGTCATTGCTGGATCGGTCACGATCCGGCCTTATCATACGAGCGATCGTGACGCGCTGCGACGCATAAGCTGCGCGACCGCTTTTTTGGGCCTGCCCTTATCGTTATTCGTTGATGATGATGTCATCGTCGCGGATATCCTGACGCGATACTACACGGACTTCGAACCGCAGTCCTGCTTTGTTGCTGTCGCTGGGAATACCGTTGTTGGTTATATCATTGGATCAGTGAACGCGAAAAAGGCTCGGCAGATCTTTATGCGGCAGATCATGATGCCCGCATTATGGCGCGCGGTCAGAAAAGGCATTTTCCTTAAGAAAAATGCCTTGCGATTCCTTAGGCATCTTATGGTCAGTGTGATCAAAGGTGAATTCTGCGATCCGGATTTCTCGCACCTCTATCCCGCGACCTTGCATATCAACATTGACAAGAACTTTCATCGTCATCGCATAGGGTCTAAATTGATCGCGCGATACCTGGAGTATCTGCAAAACGATCACATTACCGGAGTGCATTTGGGCACGATCTCTTCAAGCGCTAAAGAATTTTTTATCAAGAATGGTTTTTCACTTTTATATAGCGGCCGTCGCTCATATTTATGCTATATTACCAAGGATATTGCGAGCTACTATATTCTAGGCAAAAAACTCTCATCAGAAGTTAACACATGACATTTTTTAGAAAGCTACGATTTGGCATCCTTGTTAGTATTTTTTTAGCGCTATTGTTCGTTGCGCTAGGGGATTATCTTCGCCACCCTTCACGCCAGGCCTGGATCC
Source organism: uncultured Planctomycetales bacterium (assembly GCA_964486675.1). Lineage (GTDB taxonomy): Bacteria > Omnitrophota > Gorgyraeia > Zapsychrales > Aceulaceae > CALGLP01. Next base: position 2,264 of record CAZAOD010000043.1, read on the forward strand.
CAACAACTACCGCTCCAAGCACGGATCGGATCCTTATTCTTGCTCCTCATCCAGATGATGAAGTTTTAGGATGTGCCGGCATCATTCAGCGCGCGCGACGTAATGGTGTTGCTGTAAAGATCGTTTTCTTAACCTATGGGGATAATAATCAATGGTCTTTTCTTGTTTACCGAAAGCATCTTGTCTTGATGCCCAAGGCCGTTCGCCTTATGGGTGAGATGCGCCGTCAGGAAGGAATTGAAGCAGGCAAGATCTTAGGCGTTGACGAAAAAGACCTCATTTTTCTTGGCTACCCGGATTTCAAGACATTGAACATTTGGTACACCAACTGGGGCCAAAGCTCGCCGATCAAAAGCATGTTAACTCATGTTCGTGCTGTTCCATATCAAACAGCTTTCCGCCCAGGGGCTGAATATAAAGGCGAGGATATCTTAGAAGATCTAAAATCAATTATCCGAGATTTTAAACCAACAAAGATCTTTGTTTCTCATCCCGCGGACCATAATCCAGATCACCGCTCCTTATACCTGTTTACAAGGGTCGCGTTGTTCGATCTTGAGAACGAGCTACGTCCAACACTGAACCCTTATCTGATCCATTATAAGCATTGGCCGCGGCCTGCTGGTTATTATCCGCAGAGCAAGCTAGATCCGCCTCAAACGCTTGCGGATGAAATTTCCTGGAGATCGATCACCCTGACACCGGATGAGATCGCGATCAAGCATTTGGCTATTCAAAAACATCATTCCCAGTTCATCTCAAGTCCCGGATATCTTTTATCCTTCGTCAGATCCCCGGAATTATTCGGTGATTTTCCAGATATCATCGTGAACAAAGATGTTTCCGGCCGAACACTGACCAAGGACAGGGAAGATGATCTGCGCCTTCCTCCTGAAGAGCTCGAAGATGAAGAGATCGCCTCCTTTGTTGGCATTGAAGAGAGATCTGTCTTCCTTGAAAGTGATTGTCTTGTGATCACCTTGGCTCTTTCAAGACCTTTAGGAAAGACCGTTGGCCTATCCCTTTTTACATTTGGATATAAAAAAGACGTGCCGTTCAAGGATATGCCGAAGATCCGCATCCGTTTTGGAACATTCTGGCACAAGGTCTTTGACCAGCGCCAGCAGGTCAAAGGAAAAGGTGTTGTCATCAAGAGGAACGCAAAAAAGATAACCGTTCGCATCCCGCTTGACTTATTAGGAAAACCTGAGAAGATATTCACAAGCGCCAATACGTATCTCGGCGCCGTTCCGCTCGATTGGGTGTCATGGCGTATTCTCGATCTGTCAGGGCAAAAACCATAAAAGGAGGGACCATGTTGCGTAAAATCGGCATTGGGATCATCAGCAGTTTTATCATTCTCACGGTCGTTGCAGAGGCAAAGGCAGAGGTAAAATTTAAATGGGGCCCTTATTTACGCGCGCGTTATGAATATTGGAAAAATTGGCGCGACATGGACAACACCCAGCTTGATAACCGTAGTTTCTTTAGAATCAAGACATCCCTCTGGGGACAGGCAGACCTTGACGAAAAATATTCTTTTTATTGCAAATTAACGAACGAAACAAAGGCCTACACGTATTTCGCCCCCTCTAGCTCGAAACCTAGTGGAAAGACCGAAAAAGGCCTTCGTTATGATATTCATGAAGTTGTTTTTGACAATATATATGTTGATTTCAAGAAAGTCCTTGATGCCCCGGTCAACATCCGCCTTGGACGCCAGGACCTTTTTGGGTATGGAGAGAACTTTCTTTTAGCGGATGGTACTCCCAACGACGGCTCTCGTACGTATTATTTTAACGCGATGAAAACGTCATGGTCGATCAATGAACGCAACACCTTTGACTTTATTTATATCCTCAATCCAAAAGACGACACTTATTTACCGATCATCAATGAAGACAAATCCCCCCAAAACCTGAACACAACCGACGAAGAAGGTTATGTTGGCTATCTGCGCAATCGATCTATTAAGAACCTCGCGCTCGATGGATATTACATCTACAAGCGTGAAGACGCGGATGGCGGCGTAGGGTATCAATCGCAAAAAGGGATCATTAACACGATCGGTTCTTTTGCCCGTTATGACTTTCCGACCTGGGCCATCAAAGGGCAGGCCGCGTATCAGTTTGGTGATTACGGCGCGAATAGCCGTGAAGCCCTGGGTGGATATGGGTATGTGGAAAAGAACTTCAAGGATATGCGCTGGACACCAACAGCGAAAGCTGGATTTATATATCTTTCTGGTAATAAAGCGGGAACAGATAGGAATGAAGCCTGGGATCCTTTATTCTCTCGTTATCCGTGGTTTTCGGAGCTGTATAGCTTGAGCATGGCCGCGGAAACAGGTATTGTTGACTACTGGACGAACATTTCCGCTTATTGCGCGGAGTTCGCGGTTAAACCAACAGAAAAAACAAAACTTTCCCTGAACTATTATTTCCTGCGCGCCAACGAGCAAGTGGCCGCCAACACGATCTTTTCCGGTAGCGGGAAGACGCGAGGGCATCTCCCTGAGGTGCGCGTCGATTACGCTTTGACAAAATCAATATCGATGTATGTTCTCGCTGAATATCTGATCCCTGGGAATTTTTACAAGAATGATGACCCAGGATTGTTCGTTCGCACGGAATTCCAGATCAAATTTTAACATCCTTGATCACAGCTAAAGGGGTATTCTGCACATGAAAAAAAGCATCAACACCATCCGCGGGATCGCGCTGGATCTTTCAAGCCTCGTTTCTTATCAGAAAAATTCTGTGATCAGCCGCGAGATCATCAAAGGCGAGAGCGGAACGGTAACGCTTTTCGCCTTTGACAAAAATGAAGGCTTAAGCGAGCACACAGCTCCGTTCGACGCGATGGTCATGGTCTTGGACGGATCGGTAAAGATCTGTATTAACAAAAAACCGTATCTTCTTAAAAAAGGCCAATCCATCATTATGCCGGCGCGTCAACCTCACAGCCTTAAAGCCGTTAAGCGGTTTAAAATGCTTCTGATCCTTATAAAGAAATAATGTCCTTCTTTGCGCAAAAGATCCTCATCGTCGAAGACGATCGAAATATATCAAAACTTGTTCGCTATAATTTAGAAAAAGCTGATCTTGAATGCCTAACATGCATCTGCGGGGAAGAAGCGTTCGAGATCCTGGACCAAAAACCGATCGATCTGATCATTTTGGATATTATGCTCCCAAAAATGGACGGCCTTTCTGTCTGCCGTGAGATCCGCAACAACGAACGATTAAAGCATATACCGATTCTCATACTCACCGCGAAAGGCGAGGAGATCGACAGGGTCGTTGGCCTTGAGTTGGGCGCGGATGATTATATGGTCAAGCCTTTCAGCCCTCGCGAGCTTGTCTTAAGGGTTAAGGCGATCTTGCGCCGCAAAAGGATTGTTGAAACAAAAAAAGATATTTTGTCGATCGGTGATATTTGCGTGGACATCCCTCGTCATAAGGTTACGGTCAAAGATAAAGAGATCGAATTGACCGCGATGGAGTTCAAGCTTTTGACAGTGCTTATGGAGCGACGCGGACGCGTTCAGACGCGCGACACACTACTTGCGGATGTCTGGGGGATGAGCTCTGAGATCTATACACGCACGATCGATACCCATGTCAAACGCCTTCGGCAAAAGTTAGGCAAGGCCGGAAAGCGCATTGAGACCATAGTTGGCGTTGGATACAAGATGCGAGATGACATCGATGCGGATTAAACTGCATTGGAAGCTGACTCTGTTCTTTTGTTCAGCAGCGCTCTTAGGGCTTGTTGCCGGCTACTTTCTTCTAACGACCCCTCTTCAGGATTATCTTGAAAAAAGCCTAAAGAAAAACCTTCACGCCCAGCTATCCCTTGGGCGTAAATTTCTTGTCTCCCAAATAGATCTTTTAAGGGACGCGACCCCGTTTGACGCGATCTCTGATGATCTAGGCCGTCAACTGAACGTCCGGGTCACGATCATCGATAATAGTGGAGCCGTACTGGGAGACAGTGATCTTGACCAGGAGAAATTAAGGACCGCTGAAAACCATAGTGATCGTCCAGAGATCCAGCAAGCTGCCAAAACGGGTTTTGGTTTTATCAAGCGATACAGCTATACGATCAAGGATTATCTGCTATACGTCGCCGTCCCTTTTTCCTATAACGAAAAAGATGCATTTTTGCGATTTGCCATCCCGCTTACCGATGTTAGAGCCCTTCAAGAAAAATTCCAGCTAACGATCGCGATCACGCTACTACTCGTTTTTATTCTAAGCCTTGCGCTGACTTTCTTGATATCCAGCATTGTTTCGCGCCCTCTGTCGCAAATGGCCAACATCGCCAAGGCAATGGCGCAAGGGGATTTTTCCATAAAACCGTCCATCTACTCGACCGATGAGATAGGGGACTTGGCTTCCGCCTTGACACATATGTCCGATGAGATCAACAATAAGATCGAGCGGATCCGTCAGGAAAGCGCCAAATTAGACGCGGTACTCTCAAGCATGTTCGAGGGGATCATGGTCGTCAACAGCCGCGGTGAGATCATTTTAATGAACCCATCCTTAAAAAAGCTGTTCTTTGTGGATACGGAACCTTTAGGCCGTAAGCCGATCGAAGCGATCCGCAACGCGCTTGTCCAACAGGTCACAGATCAAATACTGGGACGAAGCCAAAATTTTATCTCTCAAGAAGTCCAGATCACTCATCCCAACGACAAGATCTTGCGCGTCAACGGGACGCCGATCATCAGGGATAATCGGCTTGAAGGCGCGGTATTGGTTTTCCATGACATTACTGAACTACGGCGCCTGGAAAGGATCCGCCAAGAGTTCGTCGCCAATGTTTCACATGAATTGCGCACGCCCATCTCCAGCATCAAAGGTTACGCGGAGACCTTATTGTCAGGAGCCATCGAAGATAAGGAGAACGCGAAAGATTTCATCAATATCATTTATCAGGACAGTAACCGCCTGGCCAGCCTGATCAGCGACCTTTTGGATCTAGCGAAGATCGAATCTGAAAAATTGCAAATGGAATTCCTGCCGGTTGAGATCAAGCCCTTAGTCCTGCGCTGCATCAGTATCCTTAAAAAAACGATCGATGAAAAACAATTAACCATCTTCTGCGAGATCCCTGAACAACTGCCTAAGGCCCTGGCTGATGACTCGCGCTTGTCGCAGGTACTGTTGAACTTATTGGATAATGCTGTCAAATACACTCCTCAAAAAGGAACGATCAGGATCAGCGCGCAAGTAGCCGAGAAATATATCCAGATCGATATTTCTGATACGGGTATCGGTATTCCGCAAGAAGATATTCCGCGTATTTTTGAACGATTTTATCGTGTCGATAAAGCCCGTTCACGGGAATTAGGCGGCACAGGCCTTGGCCTTTCCATTGCCAAGCATATCGTCCTCTCACATGGCGGCCAGATCTGGGCCCACTCTAAGCCCGGCGAAGGAACGACCTTCAGCTTTACGATCCCAGAAGCATAAGGCATTTTCTTCCCTTTTTTACATTTCACACAAAGTTCACATACCTTCCATATCCCTGTGACACCTTCTTTTTATACTCAAATCACTTAATTATTGCGAATAACGTAGGGTGATGAAAGGAGGTGAATAATGCACCAGGAAATCCAGATGTTTTCAGAACTGGATCAAGATACATTGATGAGCCAACTACGTTCGCAAATCCATAAGCTTAATACTTTAATCTTTAATCTTGAGGATCAAAGATCAGACTTTCCATACGCGGCAACGTTCGTGAAACAGATCGAAAAAAATTTACGGCGTATCCGCAAAACATGGCTGGAAAATTAAACGGAGGAATTCCATGAAAAAATTATTTATGATCGCAGTGCTTGTATTGCTGAGCGTATGCGTCATGGCGCCGCAGGCAAAAGCAGGCGAAGTCGATATGCTCATCCAAAAGCTTGTCGAAAAAGGCATCTTGACCCCAGGGGAGGGACAAGTGCTCATTACCGAGACAAAAGAAGAAGTTAAAAAACAGATCGCTAGCGGAAAATATGAAAATCTTCCTACTTGGCTTCAAACCATGAAGCTTAAAGGTGATTTTCGATTTCGCTATCAATACGACCGTGATTCGAACACAAATACCGAGAACAGAGCTCGTATGCGTGCTCGCGTTGGCGTAGAAGCAAAAGTCAACGATAAGATGCAGGTTGGCATCGGCATTGCCACAGGCAAGGTCAGCGATCCACGCTCAACGAACATTACCTTAGGGCAGACCGGAAGCAAAGACTCATCTTACGGCAAGAACACTCCTGGCTCTTTCAAGAATATCATCCTGGATTACGCTTATGGAGAATACGCGTTCAATAACAATGTGTCAATCACAGCAGGTAAATTCAGCAATCCTTTATGGCGCGCTACAGACCTTCTATGGGATGGGGATATCAACCCTGAAGGTTTGAACGTAAAATTGACACACAAGCTATCGTCCTCTATGGATCTATTCATGAACAATCTATTGTTCATCTTGGACGAAGACACATCAAAAGAATCAAAATATCCGATGATGGGCGCTATCCAGCCTGGGGTCAATTACAAGATCAGTGACTCCATGAAATTAAAGGGTGCTGTTACAGGCTACTTCTTTAGTGGTGTTCAGAAGCGCGCGACCTTCCGAAATCAATCAACGAACACAACGATCGGAAGCACTTACAAATACAACTATAATTCTGTGAACCCAAGCATGGAACTCAGCATCAAGGAGCCGTTTGGCGGCATTGTTCCTTTAGCTAAGATCTTTAGCGAAGGGGTCTTTAATGTTTCCAAAGATGTTAAAAATGCCCGTGGCGGTTTTTCAGCTGGATTATCTTTTGGAGCTGAAAAAGTAAGCAACAAAGGTGACTGGCAGGCAAAATTAATTTACGCGAAACTAAGCCGTGACGCGTGGATGGACATCTTTCCAGATTCAGACCGCTATAGCGGACAGACCAATATGAAAAGCTATGAAGCGATCTTTTCGTATGGGTTAGGGAAGAATACATCACTTGACTTTGATTATTACTACAGCCAAAGCTTGTCAAAGAGCAACGCAACCTCTGGAAGCCATGCTCCAACACACCTCTTCCAAGTTGACTGGAATTTGAAGTTCTAATCATGAAAGGATAAAAAAATGAACATTCTTAACAAAATTCTGCTTACCGGGCTTGTGGTCTTAGGGATCACGATGCCTGCTTTCGCGGAAAAGATCGTTGTGGAAGGCTCTACAACCGTGCTTCCCATCGCTCAGAAAGCCGCTGAAGTTTACATGCAAAAAAACCCTAACGCGGACATCTCTGTTCGCGGTGGTGGATCGAGCGTCGGCATTGCTTCGATCATGGATGGAAGTTGCGATATCGCGAATTCGTCACGTCCGATCAAGGATGTTGAGCTTCAAAAAGCCGCGTCCAATGGCCGTGATATCAAAGCACATGTTGTCGCGATGGATGGGATCGCCATTGTTGTGCATCCTTCTAATGGGATCAGCGCTCTTACCAAGTCCCAGGTAAAGGATATTTACACAGGGAAGATCTCCAATTGGTCTCAGGTTGGCGGAAAAAACGAAAAGATCGTTGCTATTTCTCGCGACACCTCCAGTGGAACCTTTGAAGCGTTCATGGAGCTTGTTCTCGACAAACAGAAAGTACGTCCGGATGCGATCATGCAAGCATCGAATCAGGCAGTCGCAACAACCGTCGCAAGAACACCGAATGCGATCGGATATGTTAGCCTTGGCTTCCTCTCTGATGCTATTAAAGCCGTTAGTATTGATAGCGTCATGCCGTCCAAAGAAACGGTTTTAACCGGAAAATATAAGGTAGGACGCCCGTTGTTCATGTATACCAATGGTGCTCCTCAAGGCCTTGCCAAGGATTTCCTTGACTTCGTTAAAGGTTCAGAAGGGCAGGCATTGGCAGACGAATTAGGTTACGTTGGATTAAAGTAAAAAACCAGCCATGAGACAAGGGAGCTCTGATTTCCTAAAATTAGAACTCCCTTGTCTCTCAAATTTAGCATAATATCGATCATGTCATTATTCCGACTTAAAGAAAAGATCATACAGGGTATTTTTACTGTTTTAGCATTCGCGTCCCTTCTTTTTCTGGTTGGGATCGTTGTCGTTCTTTTCAAAGAAGGCCTTCCTATTTTTAAAGATGTAAAAATAGCAGATTTCTTATTTGGACGATTTTGGTATCCTACATACGAACCTCCGGAATTCGGCGTTTTGCCATTGATCATTGGATCATTCTTTGTTTCTTTAGGCGCGATGTTCGTTTGCGTTCCGTTAGGCATCGGCAGCGCTCTTTATATAAACGAGATCGCAAGCTACAGGCAAAAAGCCATCCTGAAACCTCTCATTGAAATTCTTGCTAGCGTTCCATCGATCATTTATGGGTTCTTTGCCATGGCGATCTTGGCACCATTCTTGCAAAAAACGTTCAATATCCCGATAGGTTTATGCGCGCTCAACGCAAGCATTATTTTGGGTGTGATGGCAACACCAACGGTTTGCAGTATCGCGGAAGATGCTTTAAGCTATGTCCCGCGTTCTTTTCGCGAAGCTTCTTTTGCTGTAGGCGCGACCCGCTGGCAAACATTGATCAAGGTTGTCATTCCAGCGGCAGGATCCGGGATATCGACCGCTGTGATCTTTGGTATGAGCCGCGCGATCGGCGAAACCATGACCGTTTTGATGGCCGCCGGAGGAGCGGCGATCATCCCCACATCACCTTTCGATCCTGTTCGTCCTATGACCGCGGCGATCGCGGCAGAGACGGGAGAAGCTCCTATGGGAGGGGATCATTATCACGCGCTTTTTGCCATTGCCTTAGCACTTTTTATCGTGACATTTCTGTTTAATATTTTAGCCGAAATCATCAGCAGGCGTTTTCGTATCAAACTAGGGTTGTCCGGATGAATCAAAATACTATTCAAAAAATTGGTTTCGCTTTTCTATCATTCTCAGTGATTGTCACGATCGCTTTTCTATTCATCATTATTTTCTTTATTTCAACGCGCGGCATTGGTGTCATTTCCTGGGAGTTTCTGACAGCTGGCCCTCGTGACGGCATGACCGCCGGAGGGGTCGCTCCAGCGATCATCGGGACTTTTTATCTAACCTTAGGCGCGATCATTTTCGCGCTACCTTTAGGCATCGCGTGCGCTATTTACCTATGCGAATATTCTCCCAAGGGGATCATTGTCAACATCATCCGCATGAGCATCAACAACCTGGCGGGTGTTCCTTCTGTTGTCTTTGGGCTTTTTGGCCTGGCGGTATTCGTAAAGTTCTTTAAATTTGGTATCTCGATCCTTTCCGGCAGCCTTGCCTTGGGGATCCTTGTCTTGCCGCTTATCATTTCAGCGACCCAGGAGGCGTTGCTCGCGATCCCGCATTCGATCCGTGAA
>CAZAOD010000044.1:0-3941 GCA_964486675.1 uncultured Planctomycetales bacterium
AACTCTTTGCCGACTTCATAACAGCAGGATCTCAATGCTGGACCAAAAACAACCTTAAGATCCTTAGAGCGTGTACCGAACTTTCTTCGCATCAATCCAAGCGTAGCTTCCGCGATCCTCTTGCGCGTTGAACGCCATCCTGCATGAACAACAGCGATCGCATGATGGCAAGGGTCATAAAGAAAGATCGGCAAACAGTCCGCGGTGCGAACAGCTATAGGAACACCTATCTCTTGCGTAATGACAGCATCCGCTTTAGGTATCTTTATTGGGACCTGATAAGATCTGCTCCCGGCTAGAATAACACGCCGTCCATGAACCTGCTGAATATTAAAAACGCGCGTTAACGATTGCGGCAGATAATGCTTGAGATAGCGCCTGTGATGGGCCTTGAGACGTGGGGCGCTGCACGCCAGAGAAAAATCGATCGAACCCTCCGTTGTTAACGCGACAACGGAGGGCGCAAAGACAGAAGAATAAATAGTCACGGCAGAATGTCTGCGATCGGACTTAGGAGATCTCTTTGGAAAACTGCTCACTTGTTTCGCCGCCGACATCAATGATATCTTCGTGTTGCAATTGGGTTATGTTGCCTGACTTAAAATCATCGATCTTCTTGATCTTCGTATCTAAATTCTTAAAGCTTTTATCGCGGATATCCGCGTACAGATCAACAGTTTTCTTTAAAGCTTTACCGAGGTCGATAAATCGATCCTTGAAGGTTGTATATGTCTGAATAAAGAGCTCGATCGCCTTCACGATCTCTTTAACGGAATTCTCGTAATGAAAATTTTCAAAGGCTTGCCGGATAATACGTAACATCGCGTACAGCGTAAACGGCGAGCAAAGGACAACCTTTTGCTTCAAGGCTTCATCCATCAGGCTTGGAAAATTCTCCTGGATAAAGCCATAGACCTGTTCGTTGGGAATGAAGATCAAAACAAAGTCTAAGGTTCCCTGCGAAGGGTCAATATAGGAACGCCCCTGGATCTCTTTGATCCGGGCTTTGACATTATTGATAAAATCCTTCTTGTGATTTTCTTTTTGCAAGGGGTTTTCCGCGTTGACCATGTTCAAATAATTATCCAAAGGGAATTTGACATCCATGTGGATCTTGTGTTGATCAGGCAAGAAAAAAGTGAAGTCCGGCTGCGTGCTGGCAGAGGTCAAACGCGTCTGCTTGGCATAATTGACCCCTTCCTTAAGCCCACAAAGCTGGATAATGTCCTCGGCCATGCGCTCACCCCACTCGCCGCGTTTTTTCACATTGCCAAGGACATTGGTCAAATGAGCGGTCGTTTCCTGCAAGCGGCTTGTGGCCTGCGAGGCGTTCTTGAGCTCATTCTCCAAATTGCCATATTTTTTATCACGGTCTTTTTCAAGCTCATGCACAAGCTTAGAATAGCGCTCAAGCTCGTCTTTGAGCGTCTTGACCGACTGGTCGACCGCTTGGCGCTGGCGCTCGAACTCACCAACCGTCTTTTCTTGCAGGTCGTTGCGTGAAACGTCAAATTCTCGACGAACTTCACGCCGCACCGCTTCTTTCAAGAAAAAAACCGCTATCGCCAGAAAAAGCAACATCGCTAAAACAGCAACGATCAAAAACCACGCAGGGATCATGAGCTATCCTTCATCTTCTTTAATAATGACTTCTTGATTTTCTTTAACCGTCTTTAAAGCCTTCCAATCTCCTTCGATCTTGCCGACAATATTCACCGTGCTCGCTGGGCGTATCTCACCGGGCTTGCTAACGGGCGTGGGGCCAAAAAAGATGCAAAAACATTGGCCTTCCGGCCAATATCCCAGATCACCGATCTCCGCTGTTTCTGTCGAAAAATCCTTCTCGACCTTTTCCGCAACAGGGATCTGGAAATAGATCTCCTCTCCCCATAAGCTTACAAAAGATTTGATCGGAAGAGCATCCCAGATTTCTCCTGCCGTTTGCGAGCCGTTAAGTTTGGCGCGCATCCTCAGATCACCCATTTGAATAATGATATTTTTCATTTTTTATATACTACCGTTTAACGCATTGTTTTGCAAAGAATTTTATATCGCTCGATGGATCGATCTTTCGCCGAACTTATCCTTAATGAGGTCCACAGCCCTATGAACGCGCTCTTTTTTCTCTTGATCCGCGCATTCAAAAAGACTCTCTTGGACATAAGCGCTTTGAAATCCTGACACTCGCACACCCAGCAATCGTACTTGCGTTCCCGTCACATACAACCCATCAAATAATGTCCGCGCATGCAAAAAAATATCCTCAACAAAATTCGTCATATGCGGTAAGGTCACAGAACGGGTATACGTCTTAAAACCTTTCAAGCGGACTTTGATGGTGATCGTACGACCTTGCCTTCCATCGCAACGAAGGCGGCGCGAAACTTTTTCGCTTAGGACAAGCAAGGTCTGATAAAGAACCTCTTGATTGGCGGTATCCTGATCAAAAGTATGCTCGTGACTAACAGATCGCGCGTCTTGCGCGTGTTCGACCGCCCTTGGATCAAAACCATGAGCCAGCGCATGCAACTGCAACCCATATTGACCAAAAATCCGATACAATTGTTTTTCGCTCAGCCTTGCCAGATCACCTATCTTGGCAATATTCATTCGCGTCAATATTTCTCTGGTCTTGGGCCCTACTCCCCATAACTTTCCAACATCCAAAGGCCATAAAAAATCTAAGAGCTGTTCTTTTGTGATCTCTAAGAGGCCATCTGGCTTGCAATGATCTGACGCGATCTTAGCGACCATCTTAACGGGCGCGATCCCAACAGAGGCTGTCAGACAAAGCTCATCATAAATACGCCGCCTGATCTTTCGAGCAGTTTCTATGGCAGGGCCATGAAGAGCTTCAGTCCCGCTGAGATCCAAAAAAGCTTCATCGATACTGATCGGCTCAACATCAGGAGTGAATGCATAAAGAATGGAAAAAATTTGGGTAGAAACGTCATTGTAGCGCTGCATGCGCACGGGGAGGAAGACAGCCCCAGGACAACGCGCATAAGCTTGTGAGATCGGCATGGCAGAATGGATGCCGAATTTTCGCGCCTCATACGAACACGTGGAAACAACCCCGCGGCCTTTTCCTTTTCGGGGGTCAGCACCGATCACCACCGGCTTGCCGCGAAGCTGCGGATTATCACGTTGCTCAATGGCGGCAAAGAACGCGTCCATATCGACATGCGCGATAACCCGATCAGCCATAGAACGATTATTTCTTTTTATCTTCCAAAATCTTCAAGAGTCTGTCAAAACGCTTTAAGAACATAAAAGGAACAATTAAAATCCATATCGCAAGGATGGTCTTTAACGTCATCATCGTTACGACCCAATCCCCTCCACCGCAAGCTCCCATCATTGGACACTTCATACTCACCTCCCTGAATGTTGATTGATTTTATATAAAGGACATTCTAAGCATATAGGCTTCGATCGACAATAATTCTTCGCAAGTTGAACAATTAACGCATGATATTCATTGTACATCTTACCACTTTGCGGTAAATTCTTGTGGAAAAAATTTTGCGCGTCCTGATATGAAATATCGCACGAAAATATCTTGTGACGGCTAAAAACTCGCTTTGTGTAGGCATCAATGACAAAGATCGGTTTATTCAAGGCGTACAAAAGGATCGAATCCGCAGTCTCCTCGCCGACACCGCTCACGGATAATAATTGCTCTCTGAGGACGCGCACAGACCGTGCTCGCATCTTTGCCAAGCTTCCCTGATATCTCCCAATGAAAAATGTAACAAAATTCTTTATACGTTTTGCCTTCACATTAAAATATCCAGCAGGCCGAATGTTCTTGGCGAGCTCTTGCAAACTTACAGCGTTCAGCTTCCGCGGTGAAAGCAACTTTTTATTTCTAAGGTTATCGATGGCCTTCTCAACATTCTTCCAATTGTCTTTTCCGTATATTTTCATTCCGTATGTCA
>CAZAOD010000044.1:3951-11619 GCA_964486675.1 uncultured Planctomycetales bacterium
AATTAGTATTTTGTACTAAAATAGCGCCGACCATGACCTCGAACGGTGTTTGCGCAGGCCACCAATGCTGAGGCCCAAACGCGGAAAAAAGTCTTTGATAAACCCGGCGGATCAGGATCCTTGCTCTTGAGCTGGAGGCGGCTGATGCTCCCATTGGACGGCTTTCCCTTGCGCATCAAAATAGATATAAATTTTATCGCTTCTCCAAAAGTCCTCTGCATAACGATAAAGCCAGCGTTCTGCATACCCATCAGGATCAGTATAACGTTTAATAAAGATGGGCTCGCCAAAATGTTCCAAGAAATCTTCCTTAGTCTTGTACGTATCAATGGTCTTGTCTCGCACAGCTGCCAACAGCGCGTCGAATCTTTTGTTGATAGAGCGAACAACGCGAATCTGCTCTTTTTTATTTGAGGCAGCGTCTTGAAGGCGCATGATCTCTGCCGCATGTCTCGCATTACAGCCCGCAAGAAAGACAACAGTAAAAAAGAATAGACTGATATATCGCATATCTTCTTTCATGATGCTTCAGACCCAGCGAAAATGAACAAAGATCCGACCAAAATTCTTATCATCTTTTTCAATACGATGATAACTATTTTTATATCCTTTTTCTAAAAACCGCAAGACATGTTTTTTCAGCTGCCCGGAACCTTTTCCAGGAATGATCTCTACGCAACGCGCTTTTTTCTCGATGGCCTCGCGCATCAACGAGGTCAATGCTTGGTCGATCGCGCGGTCGTTGCTAAAAATATCATGGAGGTCAAGCTTAAGATTGCCCACTGCTTTTGATCTCTCTGTTTTCTTCTCTGAGACGGTCGATATCCGTCTCTATCTGGCGAATACGGTGCTGAATAAATTTTAATCGCTGGCCATATTCCTTGAGCGTCACTTGATCGCGTGCCGTGCTCCCAGCCGAGAGAACGCGCGCCTTGATATAGCTTTCTGTCTCAAGCTCTTGTTTTTCCTTATTCAACTTCGCGATCGCGGCTTTATTGGCGGCCACTTTTTCCAAAGCTTCTCTGTGCTGATCGTGAAGCTTTTGGATACCAGGGCTTATGGACTCTGACCGCTTCTCGTCTTTTTTCTCTTTTCTGGCCTTTTCTCGCTGTATCCGCTCTTGCTGACTGCGCTCCTGATCTTTTTCTCGACGCTTTTCAAGATAATAATTAAGGTCCCCGTAAAAATGCGTAAGGTGCCCGCTGTCCACTTCAACGATGTGATTCGCGATCTCCCGAACAAAAAACAGATCGTGACTGATAAAACACAACGTGCCTTCATACTTTTTAAACGCGTTGGTAAGTGCTTCCACTCCGTCAATGTCCAAATGAGTTGTCGGCTCATCCAATAAAATAAAATTCGGCGGATTAATAAGAAGCTTGGCCAAAATCACGCGGCTTTTCTCTCCTCCCGACAAAACAGAAACCTTTTTAAAAACATCATCATCGCGGAAATTAAAAAGACCTAAAAGACTCCGTGCTTCCTGAGCGCGCACGCCCGCCTTCGATGAGCACACCTCTTCCAAGGCCGTCTTGTCCGGGTGCAGAACATCCAATCGTGTCTGAGAAAAATATCCTAACTCCACATTGTGCCCCAATCGCCGGGCCCCTGAGCTCATATCAATGACACCCGCCAAGATCTTTAACAACGTTGATTTACCTGCGCCGTTCTCTCCGACCAAACACACGCGCTGACCGCGCGTGATCTCAAAGTTGATATTACGATAGACTTCCAGCTCACCATAGGACTTGCACATATTGTCCAAAGTCAAGACATGATGACCACTGCGCTGTGTTTGCTCGAATTCAAAATCCTTGATACTGCGCCGATAATCTTTAAGCTCGATCGTTTCCATGCGCTCGATCATCTTCCGTTTGTTACGCACAGCTGCCGCGCGATTTGGCTGGGCATGGAACCTCTCGCAAAAACGCTCCAGCTGTTCTTTTTTCTTTTCGATGATCTTCTGTCGTTTCTCCAGAGAGCCCTGCTCAACAGCCTTTTGCTCCTCATATTCGCTGTAATTTCCTTTGACCTTGACCATGCGGGAATTTTCCAAAAGGATCGTATAGTTCGTGACAGCATCCAGGAAAACCTTATCATGAGAAATGATGATAAACGTCCCTGAGTAGCTTGCGAGAAAATCCTTCAGCCACAGCGTGGCGCTAAGGTCAAGATAGTTAGTGGGCTCATCCAGCAGCAAAAGATCGTATTGATATGTCAACAACTTGGCTAATAGTGTGCGCATCTGCCAACCGCCGCTTAAATGGTTGATCGGCCGATGGACATCCCTCTCGTGAAAACCAAGGCCGGAAAGGATCTTTTCCGCCCGGTGCTCCAGTTCATAGATCCCTAAATGCTCAAGCTCTGCTAAGACATCACCATAGCGATCTGAATCCGCTTTGCTCTCATCCTCAAGCTTATGCTTTTCTTCTTTTAACGCCTTAATGCGATCATCACCAGATGTCAACTCATCAATGACAGTACGCTCGGAGTGAAACGCGCTCTCCTGTGGAAGATAGCCGATATTGATCCCTTTTTGGATCTGAACCTCACCACCGGTCGATTGCATCTCTCCGCGAATGATCGAAAAAAGGGTCGTCTTGCCAGAGCCATTGGGCCCTGTAAGCCCTATCTTTTCATTGCGATAAATACTCAAGGAAACGCCCTCAAAAAGCGTTCGATTCGTAAAATTCTTAGCAAGATTGTTAATGGTGATCATAGTTGTTTTAAAATACTTACTTCCGCCGGCGTCAAATGCCGCCATGCGCCAAGCGGCAGATCGCCAAGTTTTAAAGGTCCTTGTTGCTCACGTTTTAAAAAAGTAACTTCATAGCCGAATTTCTCGAACATCCGGCGGATTTGGCGCTTGCGCCCTTCGTGGATACTAATGCGCAGCTCGGTTGCGCCCTGCTGCGTTCTCAAATGAAAAATCTTACACGGCGAGGTTTTGGCCTCATCCAACACAACTCCTTTTTCTAAGCGCGCCTTATGTTCATCGGAAAGGAATTTATTTAGGCGCGCGAAATAGACTTTGTCGATGTTGAAGCTCGGATGCGTTAATTTATAAGCGACCGCACCATCATTGGTCAACAATAGCAAACCTTCCGTGTTCTTGTCCAGGCGGCCAGCAGGATTAAGCGTCTTAAGCTGCCCCGGCATCAGATCCAAAACTGTCTTTTCTGCGAATGGGTCCTCGGTCGTTGTCGTGTATCCTTGCGGTTTATTGAGCATCACATACGCGTATTGCGCGACCACAACTTTTTTTCCCTGGCAGAGAACAGTATCTTTGGCAGGATCGATCGGGGTGGACGGCTCAGTCACAACCGCACCATTGACCACCACATAGCCCTCTTTAACAAGATCCATGGCCTTGCGCCGCGAACACACTCCGCTATGCGATAAGAAAACTTGAAGCCTCAGCTTACTTTTTTCGTTGTCGGATGGTTTCATAAAGAACGATCGCAGCGGAAACAGAAACGTTCAGAGAATCTACCTTGCCCTTCATGGGTATCGCGATAGGGGTATTGCAATGTTCGATCCAAAATTTCCCAAGGCCCTGATCCTCGCTTCCCATCACAACCGCCAAAGGAACATCAAGATCGGCCTCTGTATAAACTTTTTCTGCCTGAGGGACTGTCGCGCAGATAACAACACCTTTGGACTTAAGGAACTTGAAAGCCTCAGAAGCCTCAATCTCCACGACCGCAACGGTAAAGATCGCGCCTAAACTCGATCGAATAACGTTTGGATTATAGATATCTGTGGCCGGATCGCACACTAAGACCGCATCCACGCCCGCGGCATCCGCTGTGCGCAGGATCGCGCCCAGATTCCCAGGTTTCTCAACATGTTCTAAGATCATAAAAAGAGGTTTGTCAGAGCAACGGATATCAGCCAATTGCTTACGCGGTTGCGCGCATACAGCCAAGGCTCCCTCCTGACGGTGGCCAAACGAGATCTTTTCAAAGATAAAATCCTTGAGCAAAAAAACCTCTTTGGCTTCTTTGGTCGCGAATTCCACGAATTCCCGATGATCCGCTTGGTCGATAAATGATCGTGCTAAATAGACCTGCTGAAAAAAGATCCCGGCCTGCCGCGCTAAACGCATTTCTCTCACGCCTTCCACGATCATCAGCCCTGAATCATCGCGCGCTTTCTTTTCGCGCAACTCCATGACAGCTTTCACCTGCAGATTCTTCGCGCTCGTGATCTCTTTTATGCTTGGCATGAGGAAAGCGCCTTGATCGCTTTGGTGTTGGGAGTAAAATATTTTGTTTTCCAAGACTCAATAATATCTTTTTTGTGGCGCGGCCAAAGATCAGCGTAAGTATCCCAGCCTGTTTTGGGCCCCTGACGATTCACCCAAGGGCTATTGGGATAATAACTGAAAAGTCCGTCCGGGAACATGGTGTGCTTCACGGCCTTATAGGTCCAATACGTCCAATGAAAATCGTGCGCGTCAAAACAAGAAAGAACATCCTTTAGATAATCGATCTCATGGTGAACATTATCACGGTCATTAACGCCAAACTCCCCGACAAAAATCGGCGCGCCATATTCTTTAGCGGACTTCGCGTAGGAAGCGACCATGCGGCCCAACATCGCGCGGTCCCACTTGAGGCCTTGGTAACGCAATGGATAACGCAGTGACGGGACAAAATTGAATGAAAAATCGATCGGATGATAAAAATGGATGCTGAGCGCTAAATTATGGTCATGAAATCTTTCTAAACATTTGAGATCCGTTGCCCATTTATTCCCTTCAACAAAAAGAACATGGTTCTTGTCGGCTGAGCGGATCGCCTGGATGATCACGCGATAAAGATCGTTGAGCTTCTTTTCATCAGCAATGACGGCCTCGTTTAAAAGATCATATCCAGCCACGGTTGATTCATCACGATAGCGATCAGCTAAAAATTCCCAAAGCGCCGCGGTCCTTTTCTGGAAATTTTTATTACCCCAGAGCTCGGCTTTTCCTAGGCTGTCTGAATGCCAATCATGGTTCTGACATCCCGCTGCCCCGTGCAAATCCAAAATAACATAAAGACCATATTTTTTTGCCCATCGGATCGCTTGATCAAGATACGCGACACCTTTGGCGCTGTAACGATAAGGCGCTGTCTCAATGAGCCCGTGATGGAATGGCAAGCGAATGCAATTCATCTTCATCTCAGCGATGCGTTTGAAATCTTCCTCTTGGATAAACGTACTGTAGAACGCGCGCTCAAAATCCTGCAAAGCCTTTTCTCCCAACCGCGCGGCAAACTCTTTCTTGAATTTTCTAACACCGATGTTGGGTGCCTGCAAAAAATAACCTTCCATCATCAACCATCCGCCAAGATTCACGCCTCGCAAAAATATCTCACGGCCCATAGCGTCAAAGATCTTTGTTCTTTGTGTCCTTAAAAAAGAATATTTCATGGCAAAAGTCCCTGAGCGTTAAGAAATTTCTTAATACCTTCACTATAGATATCCCTAGAATCCGCGTATCCCTGATTATGGTCACCTTGGATCGCTAAGAATTCTTTTGGTTCAGCAGCTGCGGCAAAAAGCTTTTTCCCTAAAGTAAAAGGAACAATATCGTCGTTCTGGCTATGGATAAAAAGCTTGGGCGCTTTGATATCCCGCGCATAAAAAGCCGCGTCCATTCTTGTTCTCAATAAAAAGGCAGGGATGAAAGGATAATACAGCTTAGCAATATCGGCAACCGAAGAAAAACTGGAATCGATGATCAATGCGGCAAAAGAACGTTTGCGCGCAAGCTCCAAGGCAACCACACCGCCCAAAGATTCCCCATATCCAATGATCTTATCCTTGTGAATGTCAAGTCGCCCAGACAGGTAATCGAAGGCGGAGAGCGCATCTTGGTATACCCCCTGTTCGCTGGGACGCCCCTGACTCTTTCCATATCCGCGATAATCAATAATGAGAACGTTTAACCCCATGTCTCGGAACAATAAAATCTTATCTAAGCGATGGCAAATATTACCGCCATTGCCATGAAAAAAGAGTAGTGTTGCTTGAGCGGAAGGGTAACGAAAAAACCAGCCATTCAGCGTTAGTCCATCTTCTGTCTGAAAAAAAACTTCCGAAAAAAGATAACGCTTGGCATCGGGCAAGAATTCTATTTCTTTCTGAGGGAAAAAAACACTTTTTGACTCAAGATATCGAACAAAAACAAGAAAGGCGATCAGCGCGATAACGATCACGATAAAGAACTTGATCATGACCGCCCTCGCTTAGGTCCCTTTTGGTCAATGAGCTCGTGCATCATTTCCACGGCGCGTAAGACCGTGTCGATCGCACAAGGCTTTGTGATGTAATGATCCGCTTGATACGCGAAACCTTTCTGAACATCTTCCAGCTCTCCCAGCGAAGAAACGATCACGACAGGCTGCCAGCGATCTGGCAGAGGATCTTCCCGAAGCTTTTTTAGGATCGTCATCCCGTGCATTCCAGGCATGATAAGATCCAGCAAGATAATGTCCGGATCTTCTTTTTTGATCTTTTCCCAGGCCTGTTGCCCATCGATCGCCTGGACAACCGCGTATCCGCGCATCGCGACAGCCTTGGCCATGATCTCCAGGACTTCCGGTTCATCATCAGCGACCAACACTTTTAACGCCATACATCCTCTTTCTTAAAAATAAAAACAGCAGGCAGCTTTCTGCCACCTGCCGCCTAAAGGCTTACTGCTATTTTCGTGCCGAAGAATAATTGTCTAAATTATAATTGATCTCATTCGACGGCTTAGCGATCTTATCCAATGTGACGCCAGCTTTCGCGAAAAACTTTTGAGCGACCGTATCATGATAATCAGAAAAAACCACAACGCGCTTAACACCAGCCGCGATCAGAGCCTTAGCACAGGTCGTGCAAGGCATGTTCGTCACATACGCCGTCGATCCATTGGTCGGATGCCCGTTCTTAGCCGCTTGTGTGAGGGCGTTCATTTCCGCGTGATTAGTACGAATGCAGTGGTTTTCAACGACCCAGCATCCTACATCTTCGCAATGATCATCGCCTGGGATCGACCCATTATAGCCAGTGGCGATCACTTGCTTGTCCTTGACCAAAACGCATCCGCAATGCATCCGCGGACAGGTCGCCCGCTCGGAAGCGAGCATCGCTAATTTTAAGAAATATTCATCCCAGGAAGGTCGTGTGCTCATGCCATATCCTCTTATATTTTAATATGAGTATTGCTATATTGTTACCATATTATCAAACAATGAAAAGTTTGCAAGACCTGAATCAAAGGCTGACTTGCGATCAAGGATAAACGTTGCATTGAACGATGCGCGCAAGACCTTCCTGAAAAATATCTTCTGGCGTCAAAAGGCTCACAACAAGATGCGCGCCTTGGATAAGATCAAAAAAATACCCCGGATGCACAAAGACATGGTGCTCGCGCAATAGCTGCTCGACAAAACGCTCTTCGCTAAGACCTTCTGGAAGCTGTATAACCGCGTACCAACCGCCTTCAACAGATAAAACTTTAAGCGGTGTCATAGCGCAAAGGCTCTGAAGCGCTTTCTGATTCCTCTGGATACGCGCCTGGATAGGGCGCTGGATCTTGTCCTTAAATCTAAGCCATGTTGGCAAAGCGTTCTGCGCCTGGAGATCATCGCGGATACCTATCTGTCGGTGAATACTCCCGCGCAGAAC
>CAZAOD010000045.1:0-1909 GCA_964486675.1 uncultured Planctomycetales bacterium
CCTTGAGAAAGACAACAAAAGATGTTGTTAGTATTATACGACAAAACTTTTATTTACATCCTTTTTCCAGCAAATATTTCCCGGCTTTTTGCGGAACCACTTCCGGGTAGTTCCCGTCAAAACACGCATGACAGAATTGTTGAGCGTTCTTCATCACTGACAACATTCCGCTCAAGCTAAGATATTTTAACGAATCCACTTGAATGAATCGTGCTGTTTCTTTAACGCTTTTTTTCGACGCGACAAGCTCCTTCTTGCTTGGGAAGTCGATCCCATAAAAACACGGGAACCTGATCGGCGGGCAGCTGACACGAAAATGGATCTCTTTAACGCCCGCTTTGCGCAGTTCTTCAACACGGCTACGGCTCGTCGTGCCGCGGACGATCGAATCCTCAACCACCACGATCTTCTTGCCTTTAAGAATATCACGAATAGGGTTGAGCTTGACCCGGACGCGGAAATCTCTCAAGAATTGTGCCGGCTGAATAAAGGTGCGGCCAATATAATGATTACGGATCATCCCGATCTCCAGCGGAAGGCCGGAAGCCTGAGCATAGCCAAGCGCCGCATAGCTACCGGAGTCAGGAATAGCCATAACAAAATCCGCCTTCTTGACCGGATGCTCTTTGGCAAGCTGAGCGCCTAAACGCTTACGCACGGAATACACGTTGTCATGAAAAATATGGCTATCCGGCCTGGCAAAATAGATATTCTCAAATACGCATTGCGCTTTACGCTTTTTATTTCCCAAAGGCAAGAACGAAGACTCAATCCGGCCGGACTTGATAAAGACGATCTCTCCAGGCTCGATCTCGCGGACAAATCTTGCTCCCACAAGATCAAAGGCGCATGTCTCGCTGGCCAAAATATACGCGTCATTGATCATGCCAAGGCAGAGTGGGCGAAAACCAAAAGGATCGCGCGCCCCAACAAGAACATCCCCGACCAAAAATACCAGGGAATAGGAACCTTTCAGTTGGCACAAAGCCTCGGTCATCCAAGATTTCAGATCGCCGTTCTTTGCTTTCGCTAAAAGATGAACGATCATTTCTGAATCCATAGTCGTCTGAAAGATCGATCCTCCATCCTCAAGCTGTTCAGATAGGAACTCAGTATTCGTCAGATTTCCGTTATGTGCAATGGCAATGGGACGGCCTTTATGCGTGGCCAAAAAAGGTTGGATGTTCTTAGCGCTGCTAGAACCCGTGGTTGAATAACGCGTGTGGCCAACGGCAAAACGTCCTTTTAGATGGGCAACGGACCTTTCATCAAAAGAATCCGCGACCAAGCCTGTGGTTTTTTCCGCGTAGATCTTTTTGCCGTCGTAAGAAACGATCCCACAAGCTTCTTCGCCACGGTGCTGAAGCGCGTAAAGACTAAGAAAAATGATCTTGGCAGCATCCCGATGATTTGAAACTCCTACGATCCCGCACATATTGTCCTACTTTCTATTTTTTGCATATTCCTGTAAAGACTGCACAACGAATTCTTTTTCACGGCTTGCTTCAATACCATTGACAGCGGCCCAAGCGCCCTGGATCGTTGTGATACAAGGGATCCCGCGCAAATTCGCTGCCGCGCGAATAGTGCGCATATCCAGCTGGCTTTTCTGCCCAGAGGGAGTATTAATGACCAGCTGAATGCCATGATCCTTGATCAAGCTCAAAAGGTTATTTTTTCCCTCATCGACCTTATCAACAATGTCAGCCTTCACGCCGTTGGCCTTTAAAGTCCGAGCGGTTCCTTTGGTACATAAAAGCGAAAAGCCCATATCTGTGAGCTTTTTTGCTAAAAAGGCGATCTGTCGCTTATCCTTGTCATTAACGCTTAAGAATACTTTTCCTTTCTGGGGCAAGGCTTGGTTAGCGCACGCCTGAGACTTGGCAAAGGCCGCGCCAAACGTCATGTC
>CAZAOD010000045.1:2009-3424 GCA_964486675.1 uncultured Planctomycetales bacterium
TCCATCATTCCAGCTACGAAGGTCTTCTGTCCATCGCAAAGACCATCGACGTCCACCTCGATAGCATCTTCCAGGAACTCATCGATGAGAACAGGATGACCCTGTGAAACTTCCTTGGCTTCTTCAATAAATGCCAACAGCGCTTTTTCATCATAAACGATCTTCATGGCCCTGCCACCTAACACATAAGAAGGACGCGCTAAAACAGGATAGCCGATCCTATTCGCGATCGCGATAGCCTCAGCCGTTGAAACCGCCGACCCGTTGGACGGCTGTATCAGGCCAAGCTTAGCAATAAACTGAGAAAACTTCTTTCGGTCTTCCGCAAGATCAATGGACGCGACGGATGTGCCAATGATCGGAGCCCCTGCCTCTTGAAGTTTACGGGCTAAATTCAAAGGCGTCTGGCCGCCAAACTGAACGATGATCCCATCTGGCTTCTCGATCTCAACGATGTTCATAACATCTTCGAATGTCAAAGGCTCAAAATATAACCGATCTGAAGTGTCATAGTCAGTGGAAACAGTTTCAGGATTCGAGTTGACCATGATCGTTTCGCAGCCCATTTCTTTTAAGGCAAAGGACGCATGACAGCAGCAATAATCAAACTCGATCCCCTGGCCGATACGATTGGGGCCTCCGCCCAAGATCATGATCTTCTTTTTGCCAGCACACTCAGCTTTTCCTCCAGCCTCATTTTCGTCCTCATAAGTTGAATAATAATATGGCGTATAAGCTTCAAATTCCGCGGCACAAGTGTCGACCAGCTTGAAGACAGGGAGAATGCCGAGCTCTTGGCGCAACTTTCGCACAGACATTTCATCGGACTGGATCAATTGCGCTATTTGCAGATCACTAAAGCCTAGCTGCTTCGCTTCTTTGAGAATATCCGCGCGTAATGTTTTATGTGTCGAAAAGTCCTCAGCTAATGTTCTTTCAAAAACAACAAGCTCCTGAATGTTCGCAATAAACCAGGGATCGATCTTGCTGATATCATGGATGCGCTCTGGACTAAAACCTTTTTGCAGCGCGTATTTAACATAAAAAATGCGGGAAGCGTTAGGATCCTTGAGGCGCTGCTCGATCTTTTCATCAGAAATAGCACGGTAGTCAAGCTTATTATCAAGCCCACAATGGCCGATCTCAAGACCCCGCAGTCCTTTTTGCAGGGATTCTTTGAACGTTCGGCCGATCGCCATTGTTTCTCCGACGGATTTCATGGATACGCCTAACAAATCTCCGGCTTCCGGGAACTTTTCAAATGTAAAACGCGGGATCTTTGTCACGCAATAATCAATGGTCGGCTCAAAAGATGCGGGAGTTTCTCTGGTAATATCGTTCTGGATCTCATCCAGCGAATATCCAACCGCCAGCTTAGCGGCAAATTTTGCGATAGGAAATCCTGTTGCCTTCGA
>CAZAOD010000045.1:3524-9087 GCA_964486675.1 uncultured Planctomycetales bacterium
ATCCAACCGCCAGCTTAGCGGCAAATTTTGCGATAGGAAATCCTGTTGCCTTCGATGCCAAGGCAGAGCTGCGAGAAACGCGGGGATTCACTTCAATAACGACCAT
Organism: uncultured Planctomycetales bacterium; assembly: GCA_964486675.1. GTDB lineage: Bacteria > Omnitrophota > Gorgyraeia > Zapsychrales > Aceulaceae > CALGLP01. The sequence goes on from CAZAOD010000045.1 coordinate 3,631, forward strand.
GCGTCCATCGTAAGGGTTCACGGCGAACTGAACATTACAGCCGCCTGTTTCGACGCCAATCTCTCGGATCAGCGCAAGCGTTTGATCGCGCATAAGCTGGTATTCTTTGTCGGTCAATGTTTGCGCAGGCGCGACCGTGATACTATCACCAGTATGAACGCCCATAGGATCAAGATTTTCGATCGAACAGATGATCACAACATTATCCTTACAATCACGCATGACCTCCAGCTCATATTCTTTCCATCCAGCAATAGATTCTTCGATCAAGATCTCTTTAACCATGCTGCTCTCTAATCCCAAAAAAGCCGCACGCTCAAAATCTTGAGCTTGATGAACAATAGCCCCTCCTGTTCCTCCAAGTGTATAGCTTGAGCGAATGATCAAGGGAAAACCAATTTTGTTGGCGACCTCTTTTGCCTCGACCATATTATGCGCGAAAGCGCTACGAGGAACGTCAAGTCCCACTTTTAAAACAGCGTTCTTAAAACATTCACGATCTTCCGCCTTCTTGATCACTTCATAACCAGCGCCGATCAACTCAACATTGTATTTTTTCAAAATGCCTTGCTCGTAGAGCTTCATCGCTAAGTTCAACCCCGTCTGCCCTCCCAAGGTAGGCAAAACAGCATCTGGTCGCTCTTTAGCAAGGATCTTATCCAGGAATTCCGTATTTAACGGCTCAATATATGTGGCGTCACAGATCTCAGGATCCGTCATAATGGTCGCGGGGTTGGAATTGACCAACACAACCTGATACCCCTCTTCCTTGAGCGCCTTACACGCCTGAGTACCGGAATAGTCGAATTCGCAGGCCTGACCGATCACGATCGGACCAGAGCCGATAATCAAAATCTTCTTAATGTCATTTCGTCGGGGCATGGTGCTCTTTCATCATCACAACGAACTTCTTGAACAAGTATGTGGCGTCATGTGGCCCGGGAGACGCTTCGGGGTGATATTGCACACAAAACAAAGGATATTTTTTATGACACAAGCCTTCAACGGTCTTATCGTTCAGATTCATATGCGTGATCTCAACATCTTCTTTAGACAAACTACTTATATCGACACAGAATCCATGGTTTTGTGAAGTAATAGCGATCTTTTTTTCTTGAGAATCGTTGACCGGCTGATTCGCGCCTCGATGGCCAAATTTAAGCTTATACGTCCTGCCTCCTAGCGCGATCCCCAAGATCTGATGGCCTAAGCAGATGCCAAAGATCGGAAGCCGACCAATAAAATATTTCACAGTGTTCACGACATAATCCAAGACGGCAGGATCACCTGGACCATTAGAAATAAAAAGTCCGTCAGGCTTGATCGCCTCGATCTCTTGCGCGGTTGCCTTAGCTGGAAAAACATGCACCTGGCAATCTAATCCCGCGAGAATACGTAAGATGTTATACTTGACCCCGCAATCAATAACCGCCACTTTTAAACTTCCGCCCTGACTTCCTTCCCAAACATATTTTTGTTGCACGCTAACATCCTTGACCAGATCACTTCCCTCCATGCTGGGGACTTTTTTCATCTTTTCAGCAAGGATCCTAACGTCGAAATCTTGGGTTGAAATAATGCCTCGCATCGCTCCGCGGATACGTAAGTGTCGGGTCAAAGCGCGCGTATCAACACCCTCCATGGCGAGGATACGGTTTTCTTCAAGATAGGCCAAAAGGCTTTTTGTAGCGCGAAAATTAGAATATGTTTTGGCGAATTCTTTGACAACAAACCCAGCGACATGGATCTTGGAGGATTCCACATCATCGGCATTCACGCCATAGTTGCCGATCAAAGGATAGGTCATCACAACGATCTGGCCCGCGTAGGAAGGGTCCGTCAAGACCTCCTGATATCCAGTCATTGAGGTATTAAAAACGATCTCACCGGATGTTTCGTGGAACGTGAACGGGGATCGTCCTTGAAAAAACGTCCCATCTTCTAAATAGAGTATTGCTTTTCCCATATCAACGCCTTGTCATTTCTTCATGCTTGCCGCAGGCTTGTCATTGTCGACAGATAGCGGAACATCCCCCAGGTAACAGATAGCGCTTTGTTTCGTCACATCCGCGCTTAAGCAAATGCGTTCTCCTGAGATCTCTTGAGCATCGATCACGCGAACAACAGAACTCAAAGAAGACGCGTCTTTCAATAAATGTTCAAGCTGATTGCGCGATCCCTGAAAGAATTCACTGCGCAAAATATTATCATAACGCTCAGGATGAAGGGCAAAATATAACATGTCCATCTCAACGAGATCATTAAAAAAATGCGTCCCCAGGGAAACTTCCGGGACCAAATGCTCATGCATCATCACGACTTCACAAAGAACTGAAACCGTGTTGATCTCAGCGAAGGAGACTGGAACGCCCATTTCCGGAGAACTTGTTGCCCAGCGGCCAGGTCCGATCAGCATGATCGTTAACTTCCTGCCTTGTTCAGGTAGATGGGTCAATCGGCCTATCAACCGCGCAACCGCATAGCGATCAGCCATGCTAAGTTTGGCATAATGTTCAGGAACAATATAAATAATGCGATCGATGGTCGTTGCAAGACTGCTGCCGATCACAGGCCCTTTGGTTTCCAACAACACCTTCTCCTTGGCTAGATCCTGCGGCGCTTCAATGCTTAAAATATTCCCTTTCACTTGAAAAGGACGGCACTGCAGTAAATTGATCCTATATTTTTCGTTGTCCAAGAAATTCGTTGTAAATTCAATATCGACTGGATAATTATAAGCTTTCTGTAAAATGCTCATCATCGCGCGCATATCGTTCACGAAAGATGTTCGCGACAATAGCTCATCGAAGGTCAGAACCCAAGAAAAAACATCTGCTTTATTGCGTTCGCGCGCGTAGCGCTCAATACTTTCATCCTGAGAAGCAAAAATAGACAATGGAAATTGCGGGATCTGGCGTACAACATCTTCAAAAGAACGAGACACAGGCTGATTTTGTTTAAGGTCCAAAATATCGATCTTATGCTGTGTGTGCTTACGCACATCTTCCTGGCTTCCTTCCGGTCTGCGCGTAGGAGCGTTCAAGGCGATGATACGGGTATAATCATCATCCACGCGCTCAACAGCCCGGGTTCCTAAACCAAAAACAAGCCGCAAGAATCCTGCCGCCGGATCAATGTCGCTGCTCCAGACATAAGGATTAAAAGAAAAGCCAACACCGGCGATCTGCGGGAAATATTGGCCCTCATAAAAAGACCCTGAAACGCGCTGGACCAGCAACCCCATCTGCTCATCTTGATCTAGCAATCCCCAGTGCGCGCGATAACTCAAAGCGTCCTTACTGACCGCACTGCTGTACACGGTACGGACCGCGTTCATAAAGCTTTCTAAACGTTCTTCCGGGGTCCCCTGGTTGACACAAAAAACACTTTCATATTTACCAGAAAAAGCGTTACCATACGCGTCCTCCAGAAGGCTTGATGAACGCACAATGATCGGCGACTGCCCAAAATATTCTAACATCTCAATAAATTGATTTTTAATATCTGAAGGAAAAGATCCTGCGCGCATACGCTCTTGAAGCTCTTGGGCGCCCGCGAAGTTCGGGGCAGAAGCGCTAAGATCGCGCCGCATCCACCAACATTGATTTTCGATCAAATAAGTATAAAAAACATCTGATCCGATAAAAAATGAATCATGAGGCTCAAGCTTAGCAGAAAGCCTCGGATCTTCTTTTTTTAATATCGCGCGCGATAGCAGCAAACCTACGGATTTTCCTCCGATCAGCCCAGTCCCGATCATGCGCTTGCCTATTTCAACCACGTCAGAAAAATCAAAGTATTTAGCAGCCAGCTCAAGAAAGCGTTCTTCGCGAGTCACGGCCATGCGCAATAAATGACGGAACAGTTTACTGTTTTTCCATGCAGCCTGTCGATCAAAACGCGTAGCGCTAACGACCTCCTGAGCTTGCAGAAAATTCCTCGTCCAAGCGTCATGGCGCTGCATGGTAAAATCCAGCCATGGCTGGCTTACCTTTGAAAGAATCTCGGCGATCTCAGAGCTACGGACAACCGCTGGGAACTGATCACCTTCCCAGCGGTGCAACATATACATCATTGAAGAATAGCGCCCTTGAACCTTTAACGGGTGGACATAACAACTTTCATTATCCTGATAAATATCTAGAACAACTTGAGCCGTGCGATGGATCGCGTCGGTCGCTAGCGGCGTGTGGTTGTTGCGCAGCAATGCAAAATACGCGATCGTATCAAAATCATACAAATAAGGACAAGTCAACATGAAGAAATTTCCCAACATGCGATCACTATACCAGTCAGCGGTCAAATCCGATAAGCAGTCAAAGACATAAAAAGCGCCTTTGCCAAACTTCTCGATCACGGCAAAGATCTCAGAAAGAAAGCTCTCAAAGCCCACCTCTGGATTCAGCTCATAAACATGCGCGTTAACCCCAGGAGGAAGAAGAGAAGCATGCTGAGCAAAACGAAAATAAATAAGATCTTTTTTGGCTTGGGTTGCGCCTTGGCAGAACGGATGTACAAAACATATATAATCATCAATGCTGTCGACCTGAAAAACAACATTATCCCCCAAGCGTACACCTTGCAGGATCTCATCTAAGCCAGGAAGCCCGGTGTTAGCTGTGATGTGGTCTTTGTTCATGCCTGTTGAACCCCTTCTTGCTAAAATTGTTGCTTCTTTTGAAATAACCATTGATGAACGCCTGCGGCAGCTTTTCGGCCCTCTTCAATAGCCCATACGATTAACGATTGTCCTCGCCGCATATCACCCGCTGAAAAGATGCCCGGGACGCTCGTCATATAAAATTCATGGGTCTTAACATTTCCCCGCTCGTCTGTCGCGAAAGAAAACTCCTCCAACAAACCTTTTTTTACAGGCCCCAAAAACCCTAAGGCAAGGATCAACAGGTCGCAAGGAACCTCAAAATCAGACCCGGGGATCTCCTGCATTGGACGTCGTCCTGTTATGGGATCTTTTTCTCCATACGATAAGCGCACAGCATGGAGCTTCTGAAGCTGTCCTTGCTGCCCGCTTAATGACTTTGTCATCACGCAAAAATCTTGCTCGACACCCTCTTCTTGAGAACTTGACTTGCGATAAATGCTGGCCCACTGCGGCCAAGGATTGTCTTCAGCTCGAGTCTCAGGAGGACGAGGAAGAATTTCAAACTGCTTGACAGAACGCGCGCCTTGACGATTTGCTGTCCCAACACAATCAGAGCCTGTATCCCCGCCACCTAAAACGATCACTCTTTTTCCATGAGCCATAATGCGGATCTTCTGGTCAATGCGCTGACCAGCGTTGATCCGGTTCTGCTGTGTCAAATACTCCATAGCCTGGTAGACGCCTTTTAGATCGGCACCTGAAACATTAAGCCCTCTTGGCTGCTCCGCTCCCGCGCAAAGCACGATCGCGTCATATTTCTTCTGAAGATCGCTAAGCTTAAGTCCATCTCCAAC
>CAZAOD010000045.1:9097-9430 GCA_964486675.1 uncultured Planctomycetales bacterium
CCGTTCGATAACCCATTTTTCAAGTTTAAAATCTGGAATCCCTAAAGCCAAAAGCCCGCCAACTACTTCATTCTTTTCAAAGACCTCCACATAATGACCAAACTTATTGAGTTGATCCGCGCAAGCTAATCCAGACGGTCCAGAACCTATGACCGCGATTCTTTTTCCTGTCCTGATCTTAGGGACGCGCGGCTGAACCCAGCCTTGGTCATAAGCCCTTTCAATGATCGCAAGCTCAAGGTTGCGAATAGAAACAGCGGGTTGATTGATCGCCAGGACACATGAATTCTCGCATGGAGCAGGACAAAGCCGGCCCGTAAACTCTGGGAAATT
>CAZAOD010000045.1:9440-11153 GCA_964486675.1 uncultured Planctomycetales bacterium
CGCTCAAAAGCCTCCTGCCAGCGACCTTTATAAGCCAGATCGTTCCATTCCGGGATCAAATTAGCAATAGGGCAACCCCAGTGACAAAACGGTACTCCGCAGTCCATGCACCGAGCCCCCTGCTGACGCAAAGAAGGCTCGCTCGGAAGACGGATGAATTCTTTCCAATGCTGTTTACGCACAGAAACAGGCTCTTTGATCAATTCTTCTCTTTGATATGTTAAGAACCCTTTTAGATCACCCATACGAACATCATCTCCTGTTATTTCTGGACAACTTCTTGACGCTTAGCAGCTTCATCTTCTTTCATCATGCGGCCCAGAACACGGCGATACTCCATCGGAAATACTTTCACAAAAAACGGTAATTCTGTTTCCCAAGAATCCAGGATTTTTTTAGCCTTAGAGCTGGCCGTATAATAAAAATGTTTTTCGATCATTGTCTTCAGCTCGCTCTGCTCTTCGGGGTCTCGAACATCCTCTAAGTCCACCATGTCAAGATTGCAGCGACCGTCAAGACGGTTTTCAGGATCATAAACATAGGCAATTCCACCGCTCATTCCCGCAGCGAAATTGACCCCAGTCTCACCCAAGATCACGACACGTCCCCCTGTCATATATTCACAGCCATGGTCGCCGATACCCTCGACAACCACGTTCGCCCCGCTATTGCGGATCGCAAAACGCTCTCCCGCGCGTCCGTAAATATAAACTTCTCCGGAAGTAGCGCCATACAACAAAACATTGCCGCAAATAATATTTTGTGAAGGATCGAACAGGGCATTTTTCAAAGGTTTAACAATGATCTTCCCGCCGCAAAGCCCTTTTCCAATATAATCATTGCCTTCTCCGCTTAAGATCAAAGAAAGGCCCTTCATGCAAAAAGCGCCAAAGCTTTGACCCGCAGCGCCTTGAAATTCGCAGACGATCGTATCGTCAGGCAGCCCTTTCGCCCCATGACGCCGCGCGATCTCTCCAGAAAGCATGCCTCCGGCAGTTAGATCCGTGTTGCCAATCGGCATCTGGATCTTGACTGGTTTCCCTTTTTCCAAGGCTTCCTTGGACAAGGTGATCAGCCTTAGATCAAGAACGCTATCTATCGCGTGCGGCTGTGCTTGCACATAGCGGCGCGCAATGCTATCGTCGACTTCAGGCTGAAAAAATATTTTCGAGAAATCAAGGCCCTTGGCCTTCCAGAAATCGATCGCATCGTTCACTTCTAACAGATCGCTTCGCCCTATCATGTCATCCAATGCCCGAAAGCCTAACTGCGCCATATATTCTCTGATCTCTTGAGCGATCATATAAAAAAAGTTAACAACGTGTTCCGGTTTTCCGGTAAAACGTTTACGCAGCTGGGCATCTTGAGTGGCAACGCCAACAGGGCAAGTATTCAAATGGCATTTACGCATCATGACGCATCCACAGACAACCAACGGAGCTGTCGCGAAACCAAACTCTTCAGCACCAAGCAAAGCGGCAACCACAACATCCCGTCCTGTTTTTAGCTGGCCATCTGTCTGAACACGGATATAACGACGCAAATTGTTAAGAACCAGGGTCTGTTGAGTTTCTGCCAGCCCCAACTCCCAAGGGACGCCAGCATGCTTAATGGAAGATAATGGCGCAGCGCCTGTCCCTCCGTCATACCCGCTGATCAAAACCATATCGGCATGGGCTTTGGCCACACCAGCGGCGATCGTACCAACGCCGA
>CAZAOD010000046.1:0-10864 GCA_964486675.1 uncultured Planctomycetales bacterium
ATCGTGATCGTTGAGCACAGAAAGGACCTTGGCCAACCCTCCAGGGCTATCCTCAACCTCGACAGCAACGATCTCGGTCAATGAAGCGACAAAGCCATTTGCTTTTAAGGCCTGTAAGGCCCCTTCGGGATCGTTAACGATCAGGCGCAAAACACCAAAATCCTCGTTTTCCGCGATGGTCAAGGCCTTGATATTAATACTGGCCTTGCCAAGGGCGACGGTCGCGTCCAACAATCTTCCTTTTTTATTTTCCAAAAAGACAGAGATCTGGGTAATCTTCATGACATCCTCCTTTAAAGCGTGCGCTTGTCTAACACACGCTTGGCCTTGCCTTCAAAACGTGTCAATGTTTTTGGCTCTACAAGACGCACCTTAGCACCGATACCAAGAACGGTTTCGATCTCACGCTTGATCTTCATTTCGATATGCTGCAATTGTTTCACTTCATCGGAAAAGAAAGATTCTTTTAACTCTACCAAAACCTCCATCTCATCCAATCCGCCATGTTCACGCGTAACGATGATCTGATAATGAGGCTCCGTTCCTTCAATATTCAACAATACTTCCTCGATCTGAGAAGGAAAAACATTAATGCCACGAATAATGATCATATCATCCGTGCGCCCGCTGATCTTGCTGACACGCGGTGACGTGCGGCCACAACGGCATCGCTCATAGCTCAGTGATACGATATCACGTGTGCGATAACGAATCAGCGGCATGCCGATCTTCGTGATCGGCGTCAACACAAGCTCCCCGACCGATCCTGCGGGAAGCTGTTCGCCGGTCTTTGGATCAATGATCTCTGGATAAAAAACATCTGCGGCGATATGCAAGCCGCACTGATGTTCACATTCGTTGGCAACGCCGGGCCCGATGATCTCAGATAAACCATAAATATCCGTCGCGCGCATATTCCAAAGCTCTTGGATCTCCTTGCGCATCGCCTCTGACCACGGCTCCGCCCCAAAGATCCCTATCTCCCAACTGCTCTGCCGAGGATCGATCTTCATCTCCCTGGCGTCATCGATCATGAACAACGCATAAGACGGTGTGCAAGCTAAAATGCGAGGCTTAAAATCGTTCATCAGCTTAAGCTGTCGCTTGGTCTGTCCCGAAGAGCATGGAATGACCGTTAGCCCCATGGCCAGCGCGCCATAATGAAGCCCTAACCCTCCGGTAAAAAGCCCATATCCATAAGCGATCTGGATCATGTCTCCGGGCACAGCTCCCGCGCAGCCTAAGCAACGCGCGACCACTTCAGACCACAGATCGATATCTTCTTTAGAGTATCCGACCACCGTAGGATTTCCGGTCGTGCCGCTGGACACATGGATCTCGCGGATATTCTTTAAAGGCTGAGAGAACAAACCAAAAGGATATCCATCCCGCAGATCATCTTTCACAGTAAAAGGCAGCTTTCTAATATCATCGATCGTTTTAATATCCGCAGGGGCGATCCCGAATTCGGCGAACTTCTTTTGATAAAAAGGCGAATTCTTGTGGACATACGCAACGGTCTTAACAAGCCGCTGGGATTGAACCTCTTTCATTTCTTCGCTGGACATACATTCATAACGTTCATTGTAGATCATAGACTTCCCCCTGCCTGGTATCCTTGCTGAAAAAATGCCTTATTCTCATCGAGGTTTCTTTTAAATATCTTTTCCATCGCCTGCATCCAATAAGACTGCTCAAGGCCGAGATAAGATGACAGGACTCCTAACAAAAAAGAATTCACGAATACTTTTTTGTCGCCAACAACTTTTTGCGCGACCTCAAGATACGGAAAAAGGTCTACCCCGCCTTTTTTCAGCTCGCCCAAAAGTCTTGGATGCTCCTCAGGATGAAGACAGATCAGATAATCGGCCGTTGCGGTCTGCGGCAAGGGTGAAAAAACTTTTTTACCAAAGCGGATATAAGATTCCACCGATCCGCCTCGCTGGGCCATACCGTGCACCTCTGTTTTTTTCACATGAAATCCAGCCAACATCGCGGCCCATCCGCAAACTTCCGCCATGGTAACGATACCTTGGCCGCCAATTCCGTAAAAAACAATATTCGTTATTTTTGCCTTTGCCATGGCTATCCTTTTTTCATTTTCTGAACGAGTAAAATGCATGGCTTACGCACGATCACGACCGAAAGCGCGTCTTCGTCAATGCGCTGGCGCAACAACTGTTCTAAACCTTTAAGGTCTGTTGGGTCAATGACATCCACATGGTCCGCACCCGCGACGCGGCAAAGGTCTTCCAAGATCAATTTCTTTGTTGGCTTGTTGCGAATGGTTGTCCCAACCGCTGGATGAGGCTGGCCTCCGGTCATCGCCGTAATAGCATTATCTAAAATGATCACAACACCTTTAGCCTTATTGTAAGCGGCATTGATCAGGCCTGTGATACCCGAATGAACGAACGTGGAATCACCGATCACGCCCACCACTTTTTTATCCTTGAAGACATGGCTTAACCCTTCAAAAAAGGTCACGCCCGCCCCCATACAAAGGCACGTGTGCAGACTGGAAAAAGGTGGCAGCGACCCTAAAGTGTAGCAGCCAATATCTCCAGCCACCACAACATCCAGATCCTTTAAAAGATTAAAAACAAGGCGATGCGGACAACCCAAGCATAGCATCGGCGGCCTAGCAGGAACAATGCGCTTAGGTTTCGGCTTGCCGCTGACGATCACGGGGATGTGTTCAGGGCGCAGCTCACCTACAGAAAAGGAAGGATGCTTTGTTTTAAAACGTATCCTAAGCATGCGCATCTGTTCCTCAAGGTAAGGCTCCAACTCCTCGATCACGTACACATTCTTATATTTTTTACAGAAATCCCTTACTTTCTTTTCTGGAAAAGGATATGGCATGCCAAGCTTTAAGATCGGGGAATCAGGATAATTTTCCTTAATATAAAGATAAGAAACACCGCTGGTAATGAACGCTATCGCCTTTTTCCCTGACTGGGCGATGTTGAGTTTGGATCTTTCACTAAAAACCTTGATCATCGCCATGCGTTCCATCAAGTCCTGATGCCGCGCCAAAGCGTTGCGCGGGACCATGACATATTTTGCCATATTGATCGTAAAAGGCTTTGTTGGCTGAACATGGCGCTCTGCAAGCTCGACATTTTCTTTGCTATGGCAAATACGTGTTGTCAAACGAACAACAACAGGGATATCAAAACGTTCACTGATCGCAAAAGCTTCTTTCACGAATTCTTTTGCCTCCGCCGGACTTGAGGGCTCCAAAAGAGGAACATTGGCCGCGCGCGCGAAAAGACGGGTGTCTTGCTCATTTTGCGAAGAATGCATGCCTGGATCATCACAAACAACGATCACAAAACCCGCGTTGACGCCCACATACGAAGATGTCATCAAAGGGTCCATCGCAACATTCAATCCCACATGCTTGCTAACGTACATAGACCGCTTACCACCAATGGCCGCGGCATAAGCGACCTCAAAAGCGACTTTTTCATTAACAGACCACTGGACATTAACTTCAGGGAATTGAACAAGATGATCGATGATCTCTGTTGAGGGTGTGCCTGGATAGCCGGCAGCAAATTCTAAGCCGGCCTCAAATGCTCCTTGAGCCAAAGCTTCATCACCGGAAAAAAGAACTAAAGACTGCGTATGGGTTGATCTCATAAGATAGAGTGCAAAAACCAGTTGTGAAAGGTTTATTATAGCTCTGCGGTCTTTTTTTATCAAATATTTTTACGACCAAAGCTACGGGCGGGCTCAAAGGAAAAACCTTAAATTCTGTTTGCTTCCCTACGCTAGAACCGATATCTTATTAATAGATATATTATTATTTATTGCGCCAAAAGACCTCGAAACCATTAACAAAAAGGAGAACGTTATGATGTCACTGTTCCTGGGGCTTTTCCTTATATCTATGATCGGGATCGGTATCTGGGGAATGCGCCGCACATCGAGTGTCGGCGATTTCTTCTTAGGAAATCGCAGTATCGGCCCATGGATCTCCGCTCTTGCCTATGGAACGACATACTTTTCAGCCGTCATATTCATTGGTTTTGCCGGAAAGCTCGGCTGGGGGTTTGGCCTCAATGTTCTTTGGATCGCTCTTGGAAATGCGCTGATCGGATCCATGCTGGCATGGCTTGTCTTAGGCAAAAGAACAAGGCGAATGACTCAAAACCTAAACGCCATGACCATGCCGGAGTTTCTGCATGAACGGTATCAAGGCACTTTCCTGAAAATGTTCAGCGCGATCACTATATTTATTTTCCTGCTTCCCTATTCCGCGTCCGTATTCAAAGGCTTAGGCTATCTTTTTGAAAAATCTTTTCACATGCCTTATGAACAGGTACTGCTGATGATCATTTGTATCACCGGTATTTATTTGATCCTGGGCGGATATTTCGCGGTCACGCTCACTGATTTTATCCAGGGGATCCTGATGTTGTTTGGAGCCGTAGCCATGGTCTTTGTCCTTGTCAGTAAGTCCGGAGGCTCAGAAAATATTATCACCCTGATCCAGCAACAATACGCGGCTCATGTTCCTTGCGACAAACAACCAAGCTTCTGGCTTTTAGCATCGCTTGTTTTCATGACCTCCTTTGGAGTCTGGGGTCTGCCGCAGATGGTCCAAAAATTCTACGCTATCAAAAATGAAAACATTGTTTACAAGGCCGCGGTCATTACGACCCTCTTCGCCTTGATCATCACGTTCTCAGCTTATTTTGTGGGCGCTCTATCCCATGTCTTTTACCAAACGCCTCCTCTAACGGCTGCCGGAAAACCAGATTTTGACCGGCTCATTCCTGATCTTCTTACGACCTACATCCCCCAGGGGCTTATGATCCTGATCGTCTTACTTGTCCTTTCAGCGTCGATGTCAACATTATCTTCGCTGATCCTCGTTTCCGCCTCTGCCATCGCCATTGATCTTTACAAGGGTCATGTGAATCCCAACATCTCAAAGAATAAATCACTGCTCATGATCCGTTTTTTAAGCGGCATTTTTATCATCATGTCTTATTTTATCGCGCGCAATGACTTTTCCTTGATCATCACGTTGATGTCCTTATCTTGGGGTGCTGTGGCTGGAACATTTATGGCGCCTTATGTGTACGGGCTGTACTGGAAGAAGGCGACACTTTGGGGTGTCAAGGCAGGAATGGCCACAGGGCTAACGCTTGCGATCGTTCTTTTCTTCAAGTTCGGGCCTCAAAATTCACCGATGGCGTCCAGTATCGCGATGATCGTTCCTTTCATCGTGGTCCCTGTCGTCAGCTGGTTCACAAGGCCACCATCGCAAGAATTACTGAAGAAAGCGTTCCAGGATATTGCCTGATCGCGACAGCTTCACGACACTTCACGAATGTCGCGAATGATTTCCTGGATGATGCCTTTTTTAAGATAGACTGGGCGAATTGTTTCTCGCACAATAGGCAACTTACGTAAAAAAGCGATCCCTCCTGCCACGCAACAAATGCCGCCAACCATCAAAGTCGATGGCGCGCCTATCTTATGAGCCAATCCTCCGGCGATCAAGGATCCAAAGGGCGCTGTTCCCATGAACGCCATGGTATAAAAACTCATCACGCGGCCCCTTTTGTCCTCCTCGACAACGGTCTGCAAGACCGTATTGCTTGCCGCCATCTGAACCATCATCGCAAATCCGGCAACGCAAACGATCATAAAAGAAACCCATAAATGCGTCGACCACGCAAAAAAGATGAGTCCCGCTCCAAAAACGATCGCCGCGATCCCAATGATCTTTCCTAATCCTAGAACAGTCTTGCGTCCCGCCAAATAAACCGCCCCTATCAACGCTCCTATGCCGGCCATGGACATTAAAAATCCTAACGTGGCAGGCCCTCCCCGAAAGATCTCTTTCGCGAAAACAGGCATCAAGACCTGATAAGGAACTCCCATCAAACTCACAAGCCCTAAAAGAAAAAGGATATAGCGGATCGGCGGGAACCCAAAGGCATACGAAAAACCTTCACGCAAATGCGCCAGGACGGAGACCTGCTTTAGGGCAGAAGGCTGGCCGTTTATTTTCATCATAAAAAGTGCGATAATGACAGCGATATAGCTAAGCGCATTCAGCAAAAAACAAAGATCCTCTCCCGCGCTCGCGATGATAATACCAGCAACCGACGGGCCGATCAGCCTTGCCAGGTTCACCATGGAAGAGTTGAGAGCGATCGCGTTGCTGAGGTCCTCTTTTTTATCGATCATCTCGATCGTGAAGGCATGACGGGCAGGAATATCAAAAGCGTTGATCAGTCCGAACAGAATACTGAGAACAATGATGTGCCACAGCGCAACAATATCCGTTATGACAAGGGCAAAAAGAATGATCGCCTGACTCATAGCCAGGATCTGCGTGGTCATCAGGATCCGATGCCGCTTGTAACGATCAGCCAAAACACCAGCAAAAGGCGTCAGAAAGAATGCCGGCGCCTGGCCCAAAAAACCGATCAATCCAAGCCACAAGGCAGAGCCCGTCAGCCGATACACAAGCCAGCTCATGGCCACCTGCTGCATCCATGTCCCGACCAAAGAAATGCTTTGTCCGATAAAAAAGAAACGATAATTTTTATTCGCGAGCGCGCGAAATGTCTGCCGGATATGTGCCATGCTCTTCATGATCTTTGACCTTGATCGTGTTTCTCACGATTGTAGCAAGAAAGAGGGGAAAGAATATATTTTTAAACATTTTTTCGCCTCCCTTAAATAAAAACCGGGAGCAGAAGAACTCTTCTGCTCCCGGTGATCTGCCGATAAGCTGATCGCTTATTTTTTATGACAGTTGCAACCTTGCTCTGCTTTTTGCTCGGCGCAGCCGCACGAACATGACTTGCAGCAATTTTCCGCGCAAGTACATTTGCCATCCACAAGGCACCCTGCTTTCCCGCAGGCGCAGGATGATGACTTCAAGCAGCATGCCTTTCCGGCAGCCAGCGACTGTCCGCAAGCGACAAAAGCGAACATGACGACAGCTAAGATCAAAAGACAATTTTTCATAATATTCTCCTTTTATAATGTCAATAGTTAAAAAACTGGAGTCGGTTTTACGCCTTAGGGGGATGAAAAATATCTTTCATGAAACAAAAGGAATACAAAAGATTTACCTTTTGCGTAAGGCTGGTGAATGCGTTTGGCTCAGGCAAGCTGCCGCTCTGCGCAAGGGTAAATTGAATAGGCGTCTTACCGGAACACAAACAATCATTTTGGTCCCCATGACAATTGTTCTCATTGGGGCACTTGCTTTCACAGCAGGAACATTGATGCTGATAGCTAAGATGGACAGTTTCCATCACCACGCCAGAGATCAATGCCATGACCGCAAAACAGATGATAAATTTGACCCATATTCTCATAAGATAAGTATACGCTCAAAAAACTTTTTAAACAAGCCGCGTTTACGCCGGCATATCCTGGAACAGCCACGTCGTCAAATACCGTTCGCCCGTATCAGGCAAAATAACAACGATCGTTTTACCCTTGTTCTCTTTGCGACCGGCAACTTCAAGCGCGGCCCAAAGAGCTGCCCCGCCGGAAATACCGATAAGGATCCCGTCAGTTTTCGCAACGGTCTTCGCGGTATTCCCAGCGTTATCATTGGTCACGCGAATAACTTCATCAATGATATTTTTGTTCAAGACCTGCGGAATAAAACCTGCCCCGATCCCCTGGATCTTATGCGGTCCGGGATTTCCGCCTGAAAGAACAGGAGAGGCATCAGGCTCAACCGCGATGGCCTGAAAGCTTGGTTTTCGTTTCTTGATCACTTCCGAAATACCTGTAATAGTCCCTCCGGTCCCAACACCCGCGACTAAAATATCGACCTTTCCGTCGGTATCGTTCCAGATCTCTTCGGCGGTCGTTTTGC
Source organism: uncultured Planctomycetales bacterium (assembly GCA_964486675.1). Taxonomy (GTDB): domain Bacteria; phylum Omnitrophota; class Gorgyraeia; order Zapsychrales; family Aceulaceae; genus CALGLP01. Next base: position 7,871 of record CAZAOD010000046.1, read on the forward strand.
GATGGATCTCTGGGTTAGCGGGATTATTAAATTGCTGCAAAATAACTGACTTGGGGATTTCCTTAACAAGTTCTTCGGCTTTTTTCACTGCGCCTTTCATGCCTTCAGCGCCGGGAGTTAAAACGAGCTGCGCGCCAAAGATGGCCAACAGCTGCCGACGCTCCAAACTCATCGTATCCGGCATCGTGAGAATAAGCCTGTATCCTTTAGCCGCCGCCACGAACGCCAGCGCGATCCCTGTATTGCCGCTTGTAGGCTCGATGATCGTAGCGCCTTTTTTAAGAACGCCTTTCTTTTCGGCGTCCTCGATCATCGCCACACCGATACGATCTTTCACGCTCGACAAAGGATTAAATGATTCCATCTTAGCTAAAACTGTTGCTTCCAATCCTTTGGCAATGTGGTTAAGTTTTACTAAAGGCGTATTCCCTACAGTTTTTGTGATATCAGAATATATTTTAGCCATAATACACCATTATGCCTTTCCTAATGCTTGTTCAATATCAGCCAAAATATCATCAACATGCTCAAGGCCGATGGACAAACGGATAAAGTCCGGTGTAACGCCCGTCGCCAACTGCTCTTCGCTCGAAAGCTGCTGATGCGTCGTTGTGGCCGGATGAATTGCAAGAGTCTTCGCGTCACCGATATTAGCCAAATGTGATACGAGTTGCAACGCATCAATAAACTTCTTCCCTGCCTCTAAGCCGCCCTTGATGCCAAACCCTAAGATCGCGCCGGCCCCTCTGGGCAAATACTTCTTCACGCGCTCTTTTTCCGGACTATCATCAAGCCCCGGATAATTGACCCAGCTCACCTTAGGATGTTTTTTAAGATACTTCGCCACAGCAAGAGCATTTTCCGAATGCCGCGGAAGCCGCAAGTGAAGCGTCTCTAATCCCTGCAACAATAAAAACGAATTAAACGGTGAAACGCACGGCCCCAGATCGCGCAAAAGCGTAACCCGCGCCTTGATGATATAAGCGATATTCCCCAGCGGCTTTAACGCCTCAACAAAATTGATCCCATGATAGCTTGGGTCCGGAGCAGCGATCAAAGGGAACTTGCCGTTGGTCCAGTCAAACTTTCCGGAATCAACAATGACGCCACCGATACTTGTTCCATGGCCTCCGATGAATTTCGTTGCCGAGTAAACAACAATATCAACGCCATGATCAATGGGACGCAACAGATATGGCGAAGAAGTATTATCAAGAACGAACAGAATGCCGTTTTGATGCGCCACATTTGCGATGCCTTCCAGGTCTGCCACATCAAGTTTCGGATTTCCGATCGACTCCGCGTAGATCGCTTTTGTTTTTGGCGTGATAGCTTTTTGAAAAGCGTCCAGATCGTTGGACTTCACGAACTTGACCTTGATCCCCAGGCGCGCGAATGTGTAGTGAAAAAGCGTATAAGTCCCCCCGTAAAGATTATCAGCGGAAACGATCTCATCCCCTGCCTGCGCGATATTTAAAAGCGCTAAAGTGATCGCCGACTGTCCGCTAGCAACGGCCAAAGCGCCCACGCCGCCATCAAGGGCTGCGATGCGCTTTTCAAATACATCCGTTGTCGGATTCATTAATCTTGTATAAATATTGCCGAATTCTTTAAGCCCAAAAAGACTCGCGGCATGTTCACTGCTCTTAAATTGATACGATGTCGTCTGGTAAATGGGTACTGCGCGCGATCCTGTGGTGGGGTCTGCTTCCTGCCCTCCGTGAAGCGCGAGCGTTTCTGCCTTAAGTTTGTGATCGATCTTACTCATGTCTTTCTCCTTTTGTTATATGCGCAAATGATCTTTCCTTATATAGAGTAAACAAGCGCCTGTTCCTGCGCGCCAACCTGGACGACGAGATCTTCAAAGGTAACATTATCAATAATATCCGATGTGGCATCCGCGACCTGATGCCATATTTTCTTGAATACACATTTTCTAAGATCCGCGCAATTCGTATACCCTCGGCTGACACACGAGATAGGCTCTATAGGCCCGTCAACAAAACGAACAACCTCGCCTACGGTTATCTTGCTGGGGTCACGCGAGAGTGAATATCCGCCGACCTTGCCGCGCCGGCTTTCGACAAAACCGCCCTTTTTTAATTCCGCAAGAACTTGCTCTAAAAATTTTATGGGTGCGTCAATGCGTTCGGCGATCTCATGGGTGGTGACAAGTTTTTTGTCGTAATGAAGCGCGAGATCAAGAACTGCCTTAAGCGCGTAATCCCCTTTGTATGTGACTTTCATGATTCTCCTATCCTTGCTATTTCCATATAATTCCTATGGACATGGTAGAGTATAGAATAAGATGTGAAATTTGTCAAGAAATTTTTTAAATAGGCTCATATTTTAGGGATAAATAATGAGAAGAAGACATGCAGCTATATAAAAACAGACAACGTAATTGCTCGACTTCAATCCACGCGCGCACGCGGCGCGCGACGCCGGATCGCTTCAGTGATGATAACACGATACAAGTTTCAATCCACGCGCGCACGCGGCGCGCGACATTGTGGGACGTAATCGATGTGTAATCGATGTGGTTTCAATCCACGCGCGCACGCGGCGCGCGACAATTAGTGCGCTTCCTGGGCTCAGAGTTTAACAAGTTTCAATCCACGCGCGCACGCGGCGCGCGACCCTAGGCGCGCGCTTAGGCCCTATGCCATATCGGTTTCAATCCACGCGCGCACGCGGCGCGCGACGTTTTTTGGCTTGTCAACATAACCAAGATTATAGGTTTCAATCCACGCGCGCACGCGGCGCGCGACCTTACCCTTACGATCTTTACGGCCTTACCGATAAGTTTCAATCCACGCGCGCACGCGGCGCGCGACTTGGACACTTCGGTTACAATACACATAATTCCTGTAGTTTCAATCCACGCGCGCACGCGGCGCGCGACTTGGACACTTCGGTTACGATACACATAATTCCTGTAGTTTCAATCCACGCGCGCACGCGGCGCGCGACTCTAACTTCTCAACTCTTTGT
>CAZAOD010000047.1:0-10543 GCA_964486675.1 uncultured Planctomycetales bacterium
TTGACAGGTGGTGATTTCGAGAAAGCGGTCAAGGAGTCTAGTAAAGTTTTGGCGATCCGCGGCAAGGTCGTTCCTTCAACGATCAGCAATGTTCATCTGGTCGCTGAATATGAGGATGGCACATGGACCGAGGGCGAGGCAAAGATCCCTCAGCGCGGCAAAAACATTAGACGGCTTTATTTAAAGCCTGAGACAACCAGGCCTACACAGGACGCCTTAGAAGCTATTGCGAACGCTGATGTGATCATTTTTGGCCCTGGAAGTTTGTATACGAGTATTATACCGAATTTGATCATTAAGGGAATGACAGAGGCTTTAGAGCAGTCGCACGCGTACAAGATCTATGTTTGTAATGTGATGACACAGCCCGGCGAAACTGACGATTATGCAGCCAGTGATCATCTGAAAGCCTTGATGAAGCATACGACAAGCCGTATCGTTGACGCCTGCTTGCTTAACGATGCGATCGTTCCATCAGGGGCGTTAGAAAAATATCGACAGGAAAATTCTTATCCTGTGGCTGCTGATGTGGACGTGATCAAAGCCTTAGGATGCAGAGTGATCGCTGCTGATCTTTTGGGCGTTGATAATTTTATTCGTCACGATGCCGATAAATTAACCAAAATATTGATCGACCTCATTGAAGCTCAGCGCGTCATTAAGCGTTAAAACAAAGTAAAGATCATTATGTCTAAAGTTGAACGAGAAGTTTTATTGAAGAGCGAGCAGGGTTTGCATGCCCGTCCCGCTGCTATTTTTGTGCAATTGGCGAATAAATTCGATTGCGACATCGTTATTCGTAAGGGCAATGAGGCCGTTAATGGTAAATCGATCATGGGTGTCTTGATGTTGGCCGCAGAGCGGGGAAGCGCTCTTGTGGTATCTGCAGAAGGTGAGGATGCGGCCAAGGCAGTGGAAGAGTTAGCAACATTTTTATTGACCAACAATTAGTTTCTCATGAAAACACGCAGCAAAGAAATAATTTTAAGCGGGATCCCGGCAGCCCCTGGCGTTGCCTCAGGGCCGGCATTCATTCTGGATAAGCAGGATTTTTTTATTCAGCCGCGGTCCATTCTGGATAAGGAAATCCCTATTGAGATCGCTCGCTTTGAAGAAGCGTTGATCAAGACCCGCGAGGAGATCTTAAGCGTTCAGTCCCGCATCTCTCAGGATATGGGTGTACGTCATGCGCAGATCTTTGACGCGCACCTTCTTGTCCTAGAAGACCGGACCATCATCCAGGAGATTATTAAGAATATTAAGAAAGATAAGGTTTGCGTTGAATATGTCTTTTCGCAGGTCATGAAACGATATATCAAGGCTTTTTCAGGGATCCAGGATGAATATTTGCGTGATCGCACGAGTGATATCAATGATGTCAGTAAGCGTGTTCTCAAGAATCTGATGGAAGAAACAAAGATCCATGATCTGGACAATTTGAGCGAGGACACGATCGTTATTGCGCATGACTTTTCGCCGTCAGATACGGCAGGGATGTATAACAAGCGGATCCTGGCTTTTGCCACTGACGTTGGCGGCCGCACATCGCACACGGCGATCATGGCAAAGTCCTTAGGGATCCCCGCGGTTGTTGGTTTAAAGGACGCCACATTGCGCGTCCATAATCAAGATTATGTGATCGTTGATGGGCGCAAAGGTTTTTTGATCATTGACCCATCCGACAAGACAAAAGAAAAATATAATATCGTTAAAAGCAAGATCGCGGCATCCAAGTCGCGTTTTGATGATATTAAAGATCTACCGGCGCAAACCAAGGACGCGCATCGCATATCGCTCATGGCGAATTTGGAGCTTCCGGAAGAGATCCCGACGATCCTTAAGCAAAATTGTGATGGTGTCGGTCTGTACCGTACGGAATATTTGTATATGAACCGTAAGGATCTGCCAACCGAAGAAGAGCAGTTTAAGGCGTATCGCTATGTCGCGGAAAAAATGGCGCCTCATCCGGTGATCATCCGTACGCTAGATCTGGGAGGGGATAAGTTCGCGTCCAGCATCGACGTACCTAAAGAAATGAAGTCTTTTTTAGGTTGGCGCGCGATCCGTTTTTGTTTGGGTCGTCCTGATATCTTTAAAGTTCAGTTGCGCGCGATCCTTCGCGCATCCGTGCACGGGAACCTGAAGATGATGTACCCGATGGTTTCTGGTGTCAGTGAGCTTCGAGAAGCGAACACGATCATGCAGGAAGCTAAGAACAGTCTTAAGAAAGAAAAAGTTCCTTTTAAGGCGAACATGCCGGTGGGCATTATGATTGAGGTCCCGTCGGCAGCCATGACCGCTGATATCTTGGCGCGCGAAGTCGATTTCTTTAGTATCGGAACCAACGATCTGATCCAGTATACTTTGGCCGTAGACCGCACCAATGAACAGACCGCGAATCTTTATCAACCTTCACACCCTTCTGTTTTGCGGCTGATCAAAAAAACAATTGATGCGGCGCATGCCGCGGGCATTGAAGTGGGGTTATGCGGAGAGATGGCGAGTGAGCCTATTTTTGCGCTTTTTTTGTTGGGTTTAGGCTTGGACGAGCTGAGCATGTCATCTTTAAATATTTTACAGATCAAAGAGTTGGTCCGTAGTTTTTATTTTAAGGACGCCCAGGAGATAGCGGAAGAAACGCTTAAATTATCGACCGGCGAACATATAGAAGAGTTTTTGAAGATGAAGTTAAAAAAATATGCTTCGCATATTTTTAGCGAGAGAAAATAATTTATGAAAGTTCTCATTTTAGCTGCTGGATACGGTACCCGTCTTTATCCTTTGACCAAGGACAAGCCTAAGCCTTTGCTCGAGATCGCAGCAGGCAAGCCCTTGATCAATTATCTGATTGAAAAAGTGAGCACGGCCCAGGATCTGACCGAAGTATATGTTGTCACAAATGATAAGTTTTATGAGAAGTTTTCTGCTTGGGCGTCAGACTGCGGCCATTTTGGGATTAAGATCACTGTGGTCAATGATGGCACGACGACCCCTGAGAACCGATTAGGCTCTATCGGGGATATTGACTTTGTGGTAAGGACGCAGAACATCCAGGAAGATCTTCTTGTGATCGGTGGAGATAATCTTTTTGATTTTCAGACAGAAAAATTTTTTATGTTAGCAAAAAGTCAACCGCAGAAAGTGACCTTGGGAGTTTACGATATTTGCCATATTAGTGAAGCAAAGAAATTTGGTGTTGTTGCCATGGGTACGGACCATATTGTTACTTCTTTTGAAGAGAAACCGGCACAGCCCAAGTCGAGCTTGATCGCGATGTGTTTTTACTACATGCCCAAAGCAACCTTTCCTTTGATCCAGCAATATGTTAATAGCGTTGGCAAGCTGGATCTGGCAGGGGATTATATCCGATGGTTGTGTGAACAAAAACGGCTTTGCGGTTTTCAATTTTTAGGTTCATGGTATGATATTGGGAGTCTTGAGGCGTATCATCAGGCTCAAAAAGATTTTCAAAAGAACAAATCATGTAACAAGGAGGAGCAAGAGTGAAAGGACGTTATTTTATTACTTCAGAATCAGTAGGCGCAGGTCATCCAGATAAGGTATGTGATCAAATCTCAGACGCGGTGCTGGATGCGGTTTTAAAGAATGACCCTAAAGGGCGTGTCGCATGTGAAACGTTCGTCACGACAGGCCTTGTGGTTGTCGGCGGCGAGATCACAACGACAACGTATATCAATATTCAGAAATTAGTTAAGAATGTTCTTTTAGACATCGGATATAATCATGAACGCTATGGCTTTTCGGCGCACACATGTTCGATCTTGAACGCGATCGTCAGTCAATCCCCAGATATTTCTCAGGGTGTGGATAAGGGTGGCGCGGGCGATCAAGGGATCATGATCGGTTATGCCTGTGACGAGACAAAAGAATTGATGCCATTGCCGATCATGTTGGCACACAAGCTTGTCAAGCGTATCGAGGATGTGCGCAGAGCCAATGTTTTAGACTACTTGGGGCCAGATTGCAAAAGCCAGGTTACTGTTGAATACGATAATGGAAGGCCGGTGCGCATTGATACGGTCGTTTTAGCCTGTCAGCATACATCAAAGATCCTGGATAAAACAGGTGAAAAGATCACTGCGGCCGCTAAAAAAGAAATTATTGATACGATCGCGCGTCCGATCTTGGGCAAAATGGTTGACGCGAAAACAAAGTTCTTTGTCAACGAAACAGGGAAATTTGTCGTGGGAGGTCCGCAGTCTGATACAGGTGTGACGGGTCGTAAGATCATTGTGGACACTTATGGCGGCGTTGTTTCTCATGGAGGCGGTGCGTTTTCTGGTAAGGACCCGACGAAGGTGGATCGTTCAGCAACGTATATGGCACGCTATATCGCAAAAAATATTGTGGCCGCAAAACTTGCTAAAAAATGCTGGATCCAGATCGGCTACGCGATCGGCCGTGCAGAACCGGTCAGTGTCGCGATCGATACATCGGACACTGGGATTATCCCTGACGAGAAACTGGTTACGCTCGTGCGTAAACATTTTGATATGACGCCGCGAGGTATTATCAACCAGTTAAAACTTTTGATGCCGATCTACCGAAAGACCGCGGCTTATGGCCATTTTGGTCGATCAGAGTTTACCTGGGAGAAAACCGACAAGGCGAAGATCTTGGCTAAAGACGCAAAGAATGTTTAAGTCTATAAAGGAATCGGCATGACAAAAATGAAGTTTCAAGATTGCAGGGTTAAGGATATGTCTTTGGCGGATTTTGGGCACAAAGAGATCGAACTGGCAGAGAAAGAAATGCCAGGCTTGATGGCTTTGCAGAAAAAATACGGAAAGAAAAAACCTTTGCAAGGGGCGCGGATCACAGGATCGCTGCATATGACGATCCAGACCGCTGTTCTCATTAAAACATTAACGGCATTAGGCGCTCATGTTCGATGGGCGAGTTGTAATATTTTCTCAACACAAGATCATGCTGCAGCCGCTATCGCAGATCTTGGGATCCCTGTCTTTGCCTGGAAGGGTGAGAGCTTAAAGGACTACTGGTGGTGTACATATCAGGCTCTTTCTTTTCCTGGCGGCAAGGGGCCTAATTTGATCGTTGATGACGGTGGAGATGCTACGTTAATGATCCACAAAGGTTATGAAGCCGAGGACGATCCTAAGGTTTTGAACGTTAAGACACATACAGAGGATGAAGCTGAGCTCTCATCGTGCCTTAAGGCTGTTTTAAAAGAAGAGCCTCGCCGATGGCATATGATGGTCAAAAGTATCCGCGGAGTTTCAGAGGAGACGACGACCGGTGTGCATCGACTTTACCAGATGCTTTGCGAGAATAAGTTGCTTTTCCCGGCATTCAATGTTAATGATTCTGTGACAAAGTCCAAATTTGATAATTTGTATGGATGCCGCGAATCGCTTGCTGATGGGATTAAGCGCGCAACGGATATCATGGTCGCTGGAAAAGTTGTTGTTGTTTGCGGTTATGGCGATGTTGGCAAGGGTTCCGCGCGGTCCATGAAGGCGTACGGTGCGCGTGTGATCATTACAGAGATCGATCCAATATGCGCCTTGCAAGCCGCGATGGAAGGTTTTGAGGTAAAGACGATCGAGGACGTTTTGACTCTTGGCGATATTTTTGTTACTGCCACGGGCAATTGCGAGGTCATTACTGCTGAGCATATGGCAAAAATGAAAGATGGCGCTATTGTTTGCAATATTGGTCATTTCGATAACGAGATCCAGGTGACACGCCTTAACCAGTGGCCGGGTATTCGCAGGGTCAACATTAAGCCGCAAGTTGACCAATATTACTTTAAAGATGGCCATTCAATTGTTTTGCTGGCCGAGGGACGTTTGGTTAATTTGGGCTGCGCCACGGGTCATCCATCATTTGTAATGAGTAATTCATTCACGAATCAGACCCTTGCGCAGATCGAGCTCTGGACAAAATCGCATAAGATCGGTGTATATCGTCTGCCGAAGAGCTTGGATGAGGAAGTCGCGAGGCTTCATTTGAATCATGTAGGAGCCAAGTTGACAAAGTTAACAGAAAAACAAGCGCAGTATATTGGCTGTCGCGTTGATGGTCCTTACAAGCCAGAACATTATCGTTATTAATATGATAAAGAGCAGAATGAAACGTATTGGGGTTTTGACATCCGGCGGGGATGGCGCTGGGATGAACGCTGCGATCCGCAGCGTTGTCCGTTCAGCGCTTTTGCAGGGCGCTGAAGTAAGAGGTGTCATGCGCGGTTTTTATGGTTTAGTTGAAGATGATATCATTTCACTGAACCATCGATCCGTTGCCAATATCATCAGTAGGGGAGGGACGTTTTTAAAGACATCCCGTTGCCCAGAATTTCAGACGAGATCAGGAATGGCTAAAGCGGTAGCGACATTGAAGCGCCATGAGATCGACGGGTTGGTCGTTATTGGCGGCAATGGAAGCTATGCCGGCGCTTATGAGCTTTTTAAGAAATTTCGTTTTCCAGTCGTTGGAGTCCCTGGGACCATTGATAATGATCTCTACGGCACGGATCAGACGATCGGTTGCCATACGGCGGTCAATACTGCGTTGGATGCGATCGACAAGATCCGCGATACGGCGCATAGCATGGAGCGTATTTTTGTCATTGAAGTCATGGGCCGTGATTCAGGATATATCGCTATGCAGGTCGCTTTGGGATCTGGAGCCGAAGATGTTATTATTCCAGAGCGAAAGTTTAATTACCAGGCCATGTACGAAGAGATCAAGCGTGGGCATAAAAAAGGAAAGATCAGCTGGATGATCATCGTTGCGGAAGGCGCTGGCAAGGCACATGAAGTAGCTGAGAAGGTCACCAAGGTAACAGGATTTGAAAGTCGCTACATTGTTTTGGGGCATATTCAGCGTGGCGGAACGCCTACTGCTCCAGATCGTGTTTTAGCGACACGCCTTGGAGCCGCAGCCGTTGATTGTTTGCTGAAAGGGCACTATGGAAAGGCCGTTGGCATCCTGCAGAACAAGATCAATATCGTTAATCTACAGCAAGCGTATGCAACGAGCAATGTTCCTATCAATGAATACTGTAGGTTGATCAAGAATTTGATCTAACATTAATAAAAAGGAGAGATGGATCATGGCAAAGATTTATTATGATAATGATGCAAGTTTTGATGTGATCAAGGATAAAACGATCGCGATCATCGGATATGGTATCCAGGGCCGAGGGCAGGCGCTTAATCTGCGTGACAGCGGCTTAAAAGTGGTGGTGAGCGAAATGGAAGGGACGCCGAACTTCAAGCAGGCTCTCGAGGATGGATTTACGCCGGTAGATGCCAAGACCGCTGCCAAACAAGCAGATATCATCCAGATCCTGACACAAGATCATGTCCAGGCAGATGTTTATAAAAAAGATATTAAGAAAAATTTGAAACCTGGAAAATCCTTGGTATTTTCGCATGGATTCAATATTCATTTCAAACAGATCGTTCCGTCATCTGATGTGGATGTTTTTATGGTAGCTCCTAAAGGTCCGGGTGCTTTGGTGCGAAGTCAGTATGTGGAAGGTAAGGGCGTGCCATGCTTGGTGGCGATCCATCAGGATGCAACGGGAAACGCATTGAAGATCGCTTTAGCCTATGCCAAAGGCGTTGGCGGCACGCGAGCGGGAGTTCTTGAGACGACATTCAAAGAAGAGACTGAGACAGATCTTTTCGGTGAGCAGGCAGTTCTTTGTGGAGGCGTCAGCGAGTTGGTAAAGGCAGGCTATGACACGTTGGTTGATGCAGGATATCAGCCAGAGATCGCTTATTTTGAGTGCCTTCATGAGCTCAAGCTTATTACAGATCTTATTTACGCGCACGGCATCCAAGGGATGAGAAAGCGCGTTTCCGATACAGCAGAATATGGAGATTTTTCGCGTGGCAAACGCGTTATCAACGATAAAACAAGAAAGATCATGAAAAAAATGCTTGTTGAGATCCAGTCAGGGAAGTTTGCTAAAGAGTGGATCCGCGAGAATAAGAAAGGGCGGCTGAATTTCAATCAATGGCGCAAAGAGGCGGATGAGCATCCTATAGAGAAAATAGGGGTTCAATTGCGCCAGATGATGCCTTGGATGAAATAATTCTTAGTCCGCAGTAAAATATGGATAAAGTTTATATTTTTGATACGACCTTGCGAGATGGTGAACAAGCGCCAGGAGCGACCATGAATGCCAAAGAGAAATTGGAAGTGGCGTTTGGCTTGGAGCGCTTGGGTGTGGACATCATTGAGGCAGGGTTTCCTGTCATTTCCAAAGGAGACTTTGAATCGGTCAAGAGCGTTGCCAAGCATATTAAGAATTCTCGTGTTTGCGGTCTGGCGCGCTCTATCAAAAAAGACATCGACGCGTGCGCCGATGCTGTTCAGTGCGCTAAAAAGTCGCGTATCCATGTTTTTTTAGCGACATCAAAGATCCATATTGAGTATAAATTCAAGAAGACAAAGGATGAGATCTTACAGATGGCGATCGACGCGGTTCGTTATGCGCGGCAAAAAAATGATGACATCGAGTTTTCGCCTGAGGATGCCTCGCGGACCGAAAAGGAGTTTTTGTTCCGCGTTATTGAAGAAGTTATTCGCGCTGGAGCTAAGACCATCAATATCCCCGACACGGTCGGATACGGTGTGCCGGAACAGTTTGGCCAGCTTATTCATGATATTTGCAATCAAGTCCCAAACATCAACAAGGCCATTATTTCCGTTCATTGCCATAATGATCTGGGGATCGGCGTGGCCAATTCATTGGCTGCTATCAAAAATGGCGCGCGACAAGTCGAATGTACCGTTAATGGCATTGGCGAGAGAGCCGGAAACGCGTCCATGGAAGAGATCGTGATGGCTTTGCGCACCCGTGAAGATTATTACCACTGTGCAACCAATATCAAGACCCAAGAGATCTGTCGCATCTCAAGGCTGGTAAGCAAATATTCAGGTTTTGTCGTGGCCCCAAACAAAGCGATCGTTGGCGCGAATGCTTTCCGCCATGAATCAGGGATCCATCAGGATGGCGTTTTGAAAGAGCCATCCACCTATGAGATCATGAAGCCTCAGGACGTTGGCTTTGTCGAGACTGGTATCGTTTTGGGCAAGCATTCTGGGCGTCACGCCTTTCAGGTAAGGTTGAAGTCGTTAGGTATTGATTTAAAAGAAGAAGCCTTAAATCACGCGTTCGAGCGCTTTAAGAACGTCGCTGATAAAAAGAAACAAGTTTACGATGAAGATCTGATCGCGATCGCCGAAGATGAGTCAAAGGTTGTCCCTAACACCTGGCACTTAGTTAGCTTGTCCATTGTTAGCGGCACGAATATCGCGCCTAAGGCGACCATTGAGATCAGCTCACAAGAAAAGATAAAAAAGGCAAGCTCTTCAGGCGATGGGCCTGTGGACGCGTGCTATAAAGCGATCGAGAAGATCGTCAAGGTCAAGGCTGAGCTTTTAGACTATTCCATCCAATCTGTCACGCATGGCAAGGATGCCTTAGGCGAAGTTACCGTTAAGGTTCGCATCAAGGGCAAGAAATATATTGGCCATGGCGCGAGCACAGACATCTTAGAAGCTTCCGCGAAAGCTTACTTGAATGCCATTAATAAGATGCTTTTCCTTCAGCTCAAATAATCTCTTATGGGTCAAAATATCACAACGTACGGTCTGATAGGCTATCCCTTAGGGCATAGCCTATCACCGTTGATGCACAATGCCGCTTTCAAGGCGCTTGGCGTTGAGGCGACGTATGAGCTATTTCCTTTAAAACCTGATGAGTTAGATAATTTCTTTTCTGATCTTAAGCAAAAGGATAGCCCTATTTTTGGATTGAACGTGACCGTTCCGTACAAAGAAAAAGTTATCCCATATCTTGACAACTTAAACCCCTACGCGAAGAAAGTTGCGGCGGTCAACACCATCGTCATATCTGAAAATAGGAAACTTTCTGGCTATAATACGGATGGCCCGGGGTTTCTTGCGCATATGACAGAGCTTGGTTTTCAGCCGCAAGGCAAGCGTATCGCGATCCTTGGCGCTGGAGGAGCGACTCGCGCTGTTTTATCCGCTCTTTGCATGAGCGCCCAAAGGCCCGAGGCGATCACGATCTATGATGTCGAACCTGAGAAGGCCCAAAGTCTTGTCAAGGATCTGAGCGTGAATTTTAACTGCGGCATTACCAAGGCTGTTGACAGTCTTGATGATCTTAATGTTGAGCTCGCGGATCTTCTGGTGAACGCGACGCCTGTAGGCATGAAGCCAAGTGATATTCCGTTGATCGATGAAGAGATGTTGCATGCGAACATGCTTGTTTATGATCTGATCTATAATCCTGCGCAGACAGCGCTCTTAGAGATGGCTCAGCGAAAGGGCGCTCAGGCCGCCAACGGCTTAGGCATGCTGTATTATCAGGGAGTATTAGCGTTTCAACATTGGGCGAACGTGGAATTGCCAGAAAACATCAAAAAGAAAATGAGGGATGCTTTGGACAAGGGCCTTCAACAAAGGATCAAATAATGGACTATCTCCTTACTTTTTTTACCTTTATTTCTGCTCGATT
>CAZAOD010000048.1:0-10432 GCA_964486675.1 uncultured Planctomycetales bacterium
GGCTGGAAACTGTCCATAAAAAACGTTGAGCACTTTTCTTGCAGAACATGGCCTCATGGTCCCGCCCATGATCTTTGAGGCTCCATACCTTCTGCCACAGTTTCTTGTTGTTCGTGACCAAAAGGCCTCCTTCTCCTGCCGTGGAGATGATCTTGTCCTGGCAAAAAGAAAAACATCCCACATCACCAAAATTTCCGACTGGCCTGCCTTTGTAGTGCGCGCCATGAGCCTGCGCGCAGTCTTCGATCAAAAACAACCCTTTTTCATCACAAAATTTCCTCAAGCGATCCAATTCACAAGGCCATCCAGCCAAGTGAACCGCGATAACGGCTTTTGTTCTTGAAGTAATGACCTTCTTGATCTCATCGACCGTGATATCCTGACTGTCCCGATCAACATCACTAAAGATTGGTATCGCCCCGCGCAACGCGACACAGCTTGCTGACGCGACAAAGGAACGGCTTGGAACGATCACGTGGTCACCGGGTCCGATCCCCAAAGCCATCAAGGCAAGATCGAGCGCCACGCTTCCATTTGCTAAAGCAACCGCGTGCTTAACGCCAAGCAAGCGCGCGTACTCTTCTTCAAAAGAAAAAACCTCTCGCCCTGTCCACTGATTAACCTTGCCAGAGCGCAGGATCCGGATGACAGCGTTAATATCTTCAGGACAATAATAAGGCCAAGATGCTCTTTGTAATGCCTTCATCTGCGCATTCTCTTTCTTTTCTGAACCTTAGCAGGGATCCCAAAGGCGATCGCATGCGCGGGGATGCTTTTGTTGACAAAGCTAAAGGCACCGACCACAGCGCCTTCTCCAACTACGACGCCAGGCATGATCACGCTATGGCTTCCTATCTTGCAGTTCTTTTTTAGGATCACCGGACCTTCTTTCTGATCAATGGTCGATATTGAATAGATCGAGCAATGGGATCCGATCTGAACATGATCCTCGATCGTTACACCGTTCTTGGCGTTGACATAGGTAAAGGCGCCTATATCGGTCTTATATCCTAAGCGAAAATTCTTCTTATGCTGGACTAGCCAATGATATTTCGTCAAGGATCCTTCTTTGATGATCGGATATTTCCAATTACAAAATCGTTCTTTCATGAGCCATCCTTTCCCATAAATTCTCCACACGTCGCCCGGCCGGGCTGGCTGATCCCCTCTCGGGCAAAAACCTTGTATATTGTCATAAAAAAGATCTTGATATCAAGCCACAGCGTTCGATTATCAACATACCAGATATCCAAAGAAAACTTCTCTTCCCAGGTCAAAGCATTGCGCCCTTTTACCTGCGCCCATCCTGTTATCCCTGGCCTTAGATCATGACGACGCGCCTGGTAAGTGGTATATCTTGATAGATATTGCGGTAAAAGCGGCCTGGGCCCCACAAGGCTCATGTCGCCCTTAAGAACATTGATCAGTTCAGGCAATTCATCAAGGCTTGTCGCGCGCAGGATCCTTCCAATAAAAGTGATGCGCTCACTATCAGAAGCCAAGGGATCTTCACCATGCCGGCAAGAACGCATCGTGCGGAATTTCAAAATGTGAAAGATTTTCCCCTTAGACCCAGGCCTTGGCTGAACAAAGAATATCGGCCTTCCCATGCTGATGAAGATCAGGGCCCCGATAAGAAAGAAAAGCGGGAATAACACGACGATCAGCATAAAAGCAAGGGCAATATCAAATATTCTTTTTATCATTAAGCTTAATGTTAAAGGGCTATCAGCCAAAAGAGCCTTTCTGTGCTCAATGATCTGAGGCCACAAGATCTTTTGGTCAAAATGGCGCGCCCAATCCTTTCCAGCCTCTCCCATATCCTGCCTCAAGCTTAGGTCATTGTAAAGTATCAAGATCGCCTTTTTCAGCGGTTCAATGGTCTTAGCGGGAACTAGGAAACCTGTTTTGCCATGGACAACAGCGTCACGCGGTCCAGGGATATCCGTGGAAACAACCGGCAAACCCATGGCTGATGCCTCCACATTGACAGCGCCGAAACCTTCACGATAAGAAGGCATGGCAAAAATATCCATCGCGGCCATATATCTTTCGATCTTGTCTTGATAGCCAACACGGACGATGCGATGATTACTTCTTAAGATAGAAGATGTCTGTTGATCGTATCCACTTCTTTCGTCTTCAGGGCCTACCAAAAGAAGATAGAGATCCTCCCGATCCTGTGACAGATCGTCAAAGGCCTTAACAAGTTCATTGACCCCCTTGTCGCGGCACAATCGGCCAACAAAACCAATGACACAGCCCTTAAGGGGGATATTATTCTCTTTTCGGATGTCTTGGCCTTCGCGCGCAAGCGCTTGAGGACAGAATCTCTGCAGATCAATACCGTTCGCGCTTCCCTTGCCGACAACACTTATTTTGCGCGAAGGACACAGGCGCTCTTGTATCGCGAAATCACGATTGCCCTGGCTATCCGGAGAGACGTGGGTGCTCAAGCAGCAGATCATTCTTTCGGCCATCCTCAAGATGCTCCGCTTAAAACCCGCTTGTCCAGTATAGTAGATCCCCCACATTAAATAAAGCCGCGCGGGCACGCTAAACAGGAATCCACAAAGACTACCCAAGAAGGCCGCCTTAGGACTGCTGTATTGAACGATATCAAACTTCCCTTCCCTGAAAACCTTGGCGATCTTGATGAGGCTAAAAAGATCCTGCCAGGGAGTGATCGCGCGGCTCATCGGAACAAAAACAAGACGGCAGGACACCGGTATCCGCTCGCCAAAACATTTATCAGGCGAAGTAATGATCGTCACATCAAAACCATTCTCCTGAAGGTATTCTAACTGCTTGCCGTAGAAAGATACGACCGACATCGGAACGGTTGCCATGATGCAAAGCTTGAGGGGTTTCATAGGGATCCTTGCTTGATATAGTGCTGAAGCGTGATCGCGATACCCTGCCTATTTCTGTACCTGAGCTGAAGATCAAACTGACGCAATAATTTCTTAGGATCAAAGATCGTCTTGCAAGTAAGGGCCTTGAGCCTATTCATGGAAAAAGGCATTTTCATCCCAAGACATTTCCCTATGTCACATACAAAAGCCGCAGCATAACCTGCCGACACCGGCAACTGATGGATACGGCTTGTTAGACCTAACGCTGAGAGAACCTCCTCAAGAAATGATCGCCATTCGATCGCATCATTGACGATAAAGACCTCTCCCGGATTTTCTTTAACAACTTTTGACAAAGCGATCAGGGCATCAACAACATCACCAACATAAATAATATTATAATAGCTTGGGACTGTTCCAAAAATGCAAAATCTTTTCTTTTTAACGGATCTAACTAAAGCTAGAAAACTATCTCGCTCTAAAGTGACACCTGGCCCATAGACGATCGATGGCCTTAAAATAACGGCCCTGAGGCCTTTTTTCCTTACCGCATCTTGGATAATAGTTTCCGCCGCATATTTTGTCTTCTCATACGGACTCTTTGGAAGGCAAGGACGCGTCTCGTCTACAACCCCTGGCCCTTCGCTACCCATGACGCCTACACTGGAAAGATGGACCAAGGCGCATCCCGGACGCGCGAGGCACGCGTCAACAACTCGACGAGTTCCGTCCACGTTCACGCGCTCAAACCTGTTCTGGTCACGGATCTCCCCCGCGCAATGAAAAATAACGTCTATACGATCCGGAAAAGGACATGCGTCCTCAGTAAGGTCGCCTTGCGCGATCGTCAACCGACCCTTCCAACTAAGCGGAACTTTTTCTGGATGTCGTGTCAACACAGACACACATTCACCTTGCTCGAGCAAATGGCAAGCCAAATGCCTTCCAATAAAACCCGTAGCGCCGGTGATGAAAAAATTATTCTTTCTCACAGCCTTGAGCACCAAGATTAACTCTAATTATCTCTGGGGATTGCCTAAATAAACTCTTTGCGAGCCAAGTATAACAAAAAACAAAGGAAGTAGACGCAAATAAAACAATACCCTGCCCAAGGGTACTGTCTAACCCCATGCTTGAATAAAAAGAAGAAATGAAAATAAGAAAAAGAGGGCCAATATAGTAATTTACTAGACCTAAAGAACGCATAATGATCAAATAGACACAATGCAAAATGAATGCCGCAACAAAAAGAAAAGCTAGTCCTCCTATCCATCCAAAGAAAAGAAACGCAAGTCCCCATGCTGTATAGAACGCGCTAAAATAACCCTTTGCTTCCCTATCTCTTGAAACAACATAAAGTTCATTGACCTGCTCAAATAAAACTGGGGCCAATCTTGATGTGCTGATCTTTGCTTCCGGGAATATCTCCCCAGGAACACAGAAATTAATTATGTTCTTAAATGCGTATGAGAAATTCATGAATTTCTTCTTGGCTTTTTCATCAGGCCGGCTAGCAACCGCAATGATCGCGTAATCCACAATGCCAAAACGATCCAAAATAGCATATGCCTTGGGTCGCTTACCGTCAGAAAGGCTGTCTTCCTCTCGATATTGTCTTTCTAGTGCTATAGATGCAGATTTATTCAAGCACATGTGGTTAGCGCCAGGATAAGAAACAAGGCCGGCAACCACCAAGAACAGAACAAGAGAAGCAGCTCTTGGAATATTCAGGTTAAAATCTCTGAAAACGCATAGATAAAAGCATATCACGTTGAGCAAAACCCTTACTGGCATCCCTCTGGAGCCGCCAATGCATCCGACCACTAGATAAACTAACATAACTAAGGCTATGCTGGTCTGAGCTTTTTTATTTTGCTTAAACTCTAAATCAAGAAGAAAAATTATCAACAAAACAAAGAAGGTCACATCAATATTAAAAGCTAGCAGCAAAACCTGAAAGAAACTATTGAACGTACTGAATCGCAATTGGCCATAAGGACTCACATCCAATACGAAAAATGTGTAGAAAAACAAGAGGATGCCAAGGCCGAAGCATAGGACAATTATCCCTGGAGAGAAAATGATCGCTTTCTTGCCCCTTGCTGGTTGAAAACAGGCGAGCATGACCCTCATTGCTTTGTCCGCGGCCAGAAAGCCAAAGATGAGAGAAACCGCGCCCAACAAAACATAGAATAGCCCAATATTGATCTGATCTATTTGAAGATCTTTGGCAAAAGGAAAAGTGATCTGCTCAGGAAGGCAAAGATATTGAAACACGCGAGGAAAAACATAAAAAAGAAAGAATAAAGACAATAATCCTGACTGGGCATTAAGGTCATCTCGACTTGCTGAAAGAAAAAGAACAAGGACGCTACAAATTGCAAAAACACACAATAAAGTTATGTCATTAAAAAGTCCTGATCCCTGCTTGACAAAAAAGAAAGCAGACAACAGCATTAAATAAATTATGATGCAAACCAATAAAAAACTCTTAAAAGTAAGCGATTTGATCTTATAAAACATTTTGTTTTTGCGAATTAAAGGGGTCGCGAAATACACATATTAATCCCAGAACAGGGCCAAAAGATCTCTGCGCGACAGATGTTATAATCACATCGATCAGCAAGCCGCAGATCCTCCACAAAAAAGCGCATCTATTAAAAAAATTTTTCTTGATGTGTGTCTTGTATAGATAAAAGAAACCCCTTGATCTTCCCTCATAAACCTTTCTTAAACTACCCCGGTTAAGAGCGGAAACATTATGCAAGGCCTTTGCGTTAACAGCGATAACAAAATGAAATCTATCTCTACAGCGAAAATAAAAATCCATATCCTCAACGGGAGACGCGCCCAAAAGATTTTCGTTGAACAAAACTGACTCAAACACTTTTTTCCGCAGCGATGATAATCCTCCAGACAAAAGCCATGTGGGAACGATCTCCTTCCCCCAAAAATATCCTGCCTGAAGAAGTGATCTAGGATCCCTAAAAGGGCCTACCTGAAATAACACAGAGAGCTGTCTACGCAAAAAAGATGTTCTTTGTTTAGGTATCAAAGCGACCCCTCCAACACCATCGACCTCTGGATATTTCTCATAAATACCACAGATAGTGGCGATAAAATGAGGGTCAAGAACAATATCATCATCAATGAAAACTAATATATCGCTTTCCGATATCTTAATAGCCGCGTTCTTGGCAGCCGTTAACCCTGTTAGCATTGGATCGTAAACATATTTGAGAGAGATCTGTGGCTGACAACCTATCTGCCTCTCTATTTCAGACCTTAAAGGCTTCAGGCTCTGGTCGATGACAATAAGTTCATTTGGGGCTAAAGACTGGCCTAAAACACTTCGCACAGCCCTTGCAAGATCTAAGGGGCGATCTTTTGTTGGGATCACGACGGCAATATTAATTTCACTAGTCATCATAGAAGATCCTAAAATATCACAAAAAGATCATGTTAAACTCGAAAAATATATCTTTGGCAAAACACATACCAAGCTATGGTAATATAAACTCCCTTAAACGATCCTCTGTGACAGACAAGAAATATTTCTTGAGATATTTCGTTGCTTGATCACGTTCAGCATAGAAATCTCTATCTGTCATCGAATAAATACTTTGAACAATCTGAAAAAGGCTATCCTCCTTGTTAACCTTTCTTTTGAAATCATTCAACTCAAACAATGGATCATTTCCTAATATCCTTTGGTCATCGTACCCTATTAAAAATTTTCCCATGAGCGCTGCTTCTAGGGCAGTTGTGCTGCCCCAATAAACCACAACATCCGCTTTGGAAAGATCATCTTTTAAATTTCTTTCTTGAGATAAACTTACATTCTTGCAATCTTCTATATTTTCCCTCATATAAGTTCTCATTTTATGAAACGGCAAAACTGGATGAAACCTTAAAACAAGATGATATTGCGTGTCTTTCAATTCTCTGGTGACGTAATCTGCTAGCGCAGAGGCTGCGCTTACACCCTCAAAAACAACAAGGATGCGCTGAAAAGAAGTTCTTTGCAATGGTTGGGCGCTATCCAAATACTGATATCTCAAAGCACAGCCAGGTCTCATGCTTAAATCCGAGACATCAACTCTCGCTTGTAAAATATTCAACGGCACATCTCCTGTCGTCAAGATATTGTCAGGGGTAAAGCCGCCCTGGTAGCAAAACATATTAACCGCCGACATGGGGATAACCGCGTGTTGATACCCCACAAGCTTGGTTTGAGGGCTAAATTTTCTAAACGAGGCAATGAGCATCTTCTCCCACGGATTGTTTTCGTATGTGTAAAAGATTTTCCCTATTGAAAATAATTTCGACAAATTTTTTCCTGCCGCATAATGTAGCACTTGATAGAAAGGTATCACAAGCTGGCTCTTTCTAGAAAGGAAATTGATAACTGAAGAAATATCTTTACCACAGAAAAAAACATTTTCTCGCCGTTGGGCGAAATAGAAAACTAACATAATAAAAAAAATGAAGATATCTTTAAAGCTGATAAAAGCTTCTATAGGAAAAACTTTTGCCTTGCTCTTGGAAAGCTTTATGATGTTCTTTTCAAAATTTCCTGCGACGCTAACAACGGTACAGACATTCCCCCTTTTATCAAGAAAATCCCCGAGACAGCCAAAAAATGGATCCGCGAACATGCCATCCTTATCTATGGAATTATCATAGAAGAAAGTTTTGATCAGAAAATCTATTTTCTTGTTCTTTTCCGCTGGTAACGAATAATGTATGGAAATAAAACATTTTTTGTAAACAATAGCAGCAACATCTCTCAAGAAAGACACGGTGGACCGAAAATAAGCAATAAGATCACCTAAGAGACCTAGGAAAGAAATCTTCACACCCTTAGCCTGACCTTTTTTCCCATAGAGACATCCGATGATCTTATGGGCTCCGAGAACCAGGAAATCATCAGCTTGATTTGCGGCTGCTTTCTCAATAATGAATATTTGTTCCAAGATCGCCCCTAAGGGAGAGGTGAACCTATTGCAAGATGCTATATGAGTCGCATTCCACAAAAGATCCTTCGACGATAGGTCCCTGATGACCTTTTTGTACTGATCAAGAAAATAATCTCGGTCTTCAGAGGTCAAATAATTGCTTACATGAAATGATATATTGGAATGCTCCAAAGAAACACGGTCTTGAAATGAAATAAGCTGAAATTGTATTTTTTGAAGAGAAGGGGTGTTCGCTAAAAAATCTACTATTTCTTTTTCTGTCGCAAAGAAATATATACTTTTTCCAGAAGAGGACATCAGTTGACGACCTTCTTATACGTTGTTGAGATCATATGAACCCTATCTGAAACATTAAACTTTGAATTATGTATCATCACATCCGCTTTATCCGCGTTGCGCTGATCGCAAAACTCACAAATGAATCCAGCTTTCTTATAACTTCCAGACTGATGGCATGCTTTTAAGCGTTTAAAAATATGGGAAGAAAATATTTCTTTTAAACTCTGTGTCTTTAGATCACCTAAAGTCAATTTTCCATCGTAATCAAAGCAGCACATGTTAACAGTGCCATCGGCTTGTATTTGCAAGGGCCCTTTAAATGGGCGGCCGCATGTTGGCAACAGCGCCTCCTGGATCTTTCTATAGTTCTTTGCATCAACCCAATTATGAGGTCTCCAGACCTCCACTAGATCGACTTTATCTTCCCAACGACCTACCCACTCTTGAACATCTTGATCGTTCTCGCCGCTAATAGAGTTAAAAGTGAGAAGCAGGTCGGTCGTTGTCTTTTTCTCAGAAATCTCTAATAAATTATCGCGAACCTTTGCGTACATCCGCTTGCTTTTGATCCCATGAACTCGCGCATAAGACTCCTGATCCACACCGTAAAGACTCACGCGAACAGAGGCCACTCCGAGTTTCTCGAATTCATGGAATCTTTTCCAGTCAAGCAAAGAACCATTGGTCAAGATCAAAACTTTGATCTCTGGACAACGTTTTTTAGCATAAGTGATCTTCTGGTTTAAGGTCTGGTCGAGAAGCGGTTCTCCCATGCCAGGAAAAGTCAATGTGCTATACTGCCCTGTTTCAGATATGACCTTATCAAAAAGATACTTGAACAATTCTAAGGACATCGTCTCTATCTTGCGCGTTAGACTTCTATGAGGACAAATAATGCAATCATAATTACATTTTGTTGTTACCTCGAAGCGCATATCAGAATTTTTAGGGATCATGATGCTGCCTCCTGTTGTTCTTGCTATAACCCACAATGCATTCTTACAATTCGATGAAAGAATGTGCCATCAAACTTTTTAACAATAGGCCAATGAAAAGAAAAATAGTATTTATAAAAAGGGCACTCTTCGTGCAAAAGAATCCTGTCTCTTCGATCCCACGGATATTTAAGAAACTCAACAATCTCTCCACAAGGAAGGATTTTAGACACGCGGTTACAACAATAAAAAAGATTGTCCTTAACAGCACTGCTGCGAATCAAATCAAAGTACTTTCTTATCGTCTCATGATGCATTTCTTGCATGGACGCGGTATTGATCACTAATTTATACTTGCGCTCCATCTTTAAAAAAGCCTTATCCGCTGGAATATAATTAAAATCCGCCCTGTTGTCGTCTCCTGAAAGCTGATGTGAAGCTGCTGGATAGATCCGTCCTAGATTGATCGCTTGAAATATAAGAACCTCACTAATATCGATCAAGGTTATTCTAGCTTGCGGGTACACCCTCTTAACAAGCGCTGATAAAAAACCATACCCATCACCAATGATCAAGACATCAAATCGTTCTTGAGGATCAATATTGAAGTGCTTGCGAATAGTATGCAGAGAGCAGATCTGGCGAAAACAGTCATAAGATAAATATGTGCCTATTCTCTGAACAATGGGTCGCGCTATACGCACAAGAGAATATATAGAGCCAGGCTCTCTCATCCTTGCTAAATAGGAAAAGTTGCATATTGCATTGAGGATCTTGGCAGGAAGGCGTGTTTGCTGCAGATCTCCAAAGCCGCACCCTTGGAAGCGTATCAAGCTTCCATCATCATCAATAATAACATGAATGCCCTTAGAGTACTTACGCCAGTGGGAGGAATACACTTCCCCTTGCTTTCCTAAAAGGTTAAAATATTGCTTATACAACTCTTTAACTACGAAATGACTCGGCAATTCATTGATATTTATTCGATTTTTCATGGCTTTATAAACGCTCATCTATTCCTGTGCTTGCACTGAGTCTGGATCGGTTCGGAAGAAAACAGCTTTTACCAGATCAATATTACTCCTTGAGACAACGTTAATCCTAATGCCCAAAAGAAAAAATCCAATAACAAAAACTATCTTAAATAGCAACCGCAAAACATAGCCAACGCCTAAGACTTGAAAGAAGATTATAAGAATAGAGAAAAAAAAGAACGAGCTAAAAATAATGATCATTTTCTCGGCCTCCCAACGTATCGGATAACAGCGTTGAGCAGCTACAAATGAAATGCTTCCTGTTAACAGGCTCGCTAAAAACATCCCCCAAGCTGCTCCGATCGCGCCAAAAGGCTTGATCAGCAGGACAACAAAACTTACGTTAAAAA
>CAZAOD010000049.1:0-10260 GCA_964486675.1 uncultured Planctomycetales bacterium
TATGGCGAAGATAAGGCAGGTCTGAATAAAAAGCGGGATCGCTATCAAGAAAATGATCTGAGGCTGGTTGATGATCAGCTCGCCCTTGAAAGAAAATAATAGGATCAGCGTGAGCAATAACGCCCCGATGGATACCGGCGTCAGGTAATGTAAAAATTTCTCTTCAAACCATTTTAATCCCTTATTGGCGATCAGCCATTTTCTCGAGTAATAACCCAAGAGTAACGGCAAGCCGACATAAATAACGACCGAAAGAACGATCGTCTGCCAAGGGATCGGCATTTTGTTCACACCCAAAAGCCAGCCGCCCAAAGGCGCGTAAAGAAACAGCATGGTCAAAGAATTGATGGCGACCATCACCAAGGTGTGGCCGTCATTACCTTTTGATAAATGCCCCCAGATCAGGACCATGGCCGTGCATGGCGCTATGCCTAGCAAAATACATCCGGCGATATACGACCGGAAAAGTTCGACCTGCGCCCCGCCTTTGACGATCTCCACCCCCGGAAGCCACCCTTTGAATAATACGCCAAGAAAAAGCCATGCGATCGCAAGCATCGTAAACGGTTTTATGCACCAATTCACAACTAACGTCAGAATAACCGGCTTCGGCGTTTTGCCTGCTTTGATAACCTCCGCAAAATCGATCTTGACCATGATCGGATACATCATGAAAAACAGGCAGACTGCAATAGGGATAGACACCTGATAAACCGAAAACTGATCAAGCGTCACCGCCACCTGCGGGAACAGCTTGCCCAAAGCGATCCCTATCCCGATACAGAGCACAACCCAGCCGGTGAGATATTTCTCGAAAAAACTTAATTTTCGTTTTTCATAAACGACGTGTTCCATTCGATCCTTCTTTCTGCGCTACGACCAACATTTCAAAATCATCAGTGGTCAGTTTATCGTTTCGTGAGTAGGCCCCCAGCTTGGCGCCAAAGATATCGATCTTTTTAAATCCAAGGCTTTTAAGAAGCCACGTGATCTCACAAGGCACGTAATAACGTTCGTTACATTTTAGCTCTTTTTTATTTCCAGAATCATCCTCAAAAACAGCCGTGTTATGATCGCGGAAAGTCATTAGGTCAAAAGAGCACTCCTTACATTGGGATTGGCCTTCTTTTTGCGCCGACTTGTAGAATTCGGCAACCGAATGAAATAGCGGGAATAAGCCGTTGAGTGTGGTGAAAATGAGCTTACCGTTATTTTTAAGCGCTCTCGCGGCACTTTTTAAGATATCAAAGTTCATTTCATCTGTTTCCATTAGAGAAAACCCGCCTTCGCAAAGCATGATCGCCAGGTCAAATTCATTCTCAAACGGAAGCGCTCGAGCGTCGTGCTGGTCAAAGTTGATCGCCAAGCCCTCTTCCTTGGCTTTCTCCCGTGCCCGTGCGATCTGTGACTGAGAAAGATCAACCCCAGCCACCTGATACCCTCTTTTTGTAAGTTCGATCGTATGCCGTCCTGTGCCGCAGCCGATATCGAGTATCTTAAACGATTTATTGCGTCCGATCTCAGTCTCGATAAAATCACACTCGCCCACAGTCCCCTGGACAAAGCATTCGTTATCGTATTTGCGGCCGTAATTTTCAAATAATGATTCGTACCATTGTTTCATTTCTTTCTCCATTTTTTTCATTAAGTATCCGCTCAACCATCCGCTCAGACAATGCTTAGCTAAAGGTTTGCGCGATCGGCTGCGTCGCGGATCGTGGCGCGCACGCGCAGGTGCAAAAAGCAATGGTTGCAATCAGGAAAAGTGAGCGAATGATTTTGCGCATATTTGTTCCTTTATTCCAAAGGGCTATCATTAGGCTGATCATTTTTCCGGCTTTTTTTATCCCAAAACGGATTTTTTGTGGTTACGGTCTTGCTTTGTTCGATCTCTTTTCCGAGTTCGATATCGATCAACCGTGATTTTCTAAAGGACAATATTTGCGATGGATAGACACTTCGATGACCGGTCATTAAAAAGCTGATCACGCAGACCAAGGCCGCGTAAGGCGCTATCTCAGGGCCAAAAAGCTCTATCGCCATAATGCTCGCGGCAATAGGCGTGTTGGCAGCCCCTGCCAATAACCCAACGAATCCCAATGCCGAAAAAAGCACAATATCCAGATTTAATAGTTGCGCGAAAAGGTTGCCCGCGCTGGAGCCAACAAAGAAAACAGGCGTGACGATTCCACCGCTGCCGCCAAAATTTAAGGTCAAGCTAGTCGTTAGCGATTTCAAGATAAAGGCGTACCATGCCAGCGGTTGTCCGCTCAAGGACGATTCGATCACCTCAAGCCCGAGGCCAAGATAATCCGTTGAAAAAAATAGCGCGATCATTATCAAAATCAGCCCAGCGATCATTCCTTTAAGCGGTTTTGAGATCTTGATCTTTTCAGATATCTTTTTGCCAATGCGCAATATTTCGATCAGTAAAAAAGAGCACAGGCCGAAGAATACTCCTGCTAGGATGATTTTGGAAAATAAAACCGTTGAGAAATGTAAAGGAGTGGATAGCATGTGATGGGAATAAACGATGCCAAGGGACGAAGAGACATTGTAGCTGATCACGCCCGCGATAAAAGACGGCAACATGACATCGTAGAGCATGGTCCCCACAAAAAGGACTTCCACGCCGAAAATAGCGCCCGCGATCGGCGTTCCAAAAACAGAAGCGAATCCCGCGCTGATGCCGCAGATTACTAATTTTTTGCGATCATGCGCATCAAAAGAGAACAATCGCGCGAATGTGGAGGCGATACCAGCGCCGATCTGGGCGCAAGGACCTTCTTTGCCGGCAGAACCTCCCAAAGCTATCGTGATGACCGTCGCTATAAGTTTGACCGGAACGACCGCGGCATGAATCACGCCTTGTTTTTTATGGATGGCTTCGATAACCTTTTCGGTCCCGTGCCCTTCCGCCTCAGGCGCGAAGATTTTGATGATTAGAGCGCTTGCGCATAGCGCGATCGGTAGCGCGAAGAAGTAATATTGATGCGTCCGCGCAGCCTGCGACGACCAATTAAGCATTTTTAAAAAGACCGTCGTTGAGATTCCGACTAGACAGCCTACGATCCCGGCAAGGATCACCCATTTTAGAACGCTATAGAAAATAATGCTTTGCTCTTTGATATGCCGTTTCATGGAGATCGCTTCTTTGGTGCTAAGTCGTTTTGATCGATGTTTTTTCTTCGTTAAGTTTCGCGACGGTATGCTGTAAGGCTTTAAAATCTTTTTCGTTCGCCAGGATCAAAAGCACGTCCCCGCCTTCGATCAGCGTCGATCCGCTGGGGATGATGAACTTTTCATTACGCGAGATCAGGACAATGAGCGCGCGTGGAGGTACCTTTAGCTCAAAGATCGCTTTTTTAACAACGACTGAATTGTAAGGGACGATGATGTTCTCTAAAAACGCGTCCATCCCTTCTGTCTGGTCAAATTCGATCGGGAAACGTTTACGGGCATCGTAAGGCGCTTGGACCTTCAGCAGTTTCGCCACGAAAGGGATAGACGTCCCCTGCAGAAGGACCGAGGTCAGGACAACGAAAAAGACGATGTTAAACATCATCTGGGCTTGCGGGATATCCGCGAGCAGTGGGAAGGTTGCCAGGATGATCGGAACAGCTCCGCGTAACCCTACCCAGGAGATCATGCCTTTTTCCGGCAAGGAGAATTTAAACGGCGCTAAGCACAGGAAAATACTGATCGGGCGCGCCAAAAAGATCAGGATCGCGGCGATCAGAAGCCCTTTGCCGACAACAGGAACGATCTCGGTCGGCGTGACAAGCAGCCCAAGGGTTAAGAACATGATGATCTGCATCAGCCAGGCGATGCCTTCGTGGAAGCGGACAAGGGTGCGTTTGTGCGCGAAATCGCTTCGGCTTAAGAAGAGCCCAAGGACATATACTGCCAAAAATCCATTTCCCTTGACCAAGGTCGCGATCGCGTATGTCAGAAGAACAAGGGATATCGTCAAGACCGGGTATAATCCTTCGTACTCAAGCTTGACCCGATTGATGGTCGCGACAGTGATCCGCGCCATGCTGTAGCCGATAAAAGCGCCCAGGCCCATGTCGAGCAAGAAAGAGACCGCGATACTAAGAAAGGTATTGTTCGTTCGCGTGAGGATGCTTAACAACCCGACCGTCAAGAATACAGCCATAGGGTCATTGCTGCCGGATTCAAGTTCAAGCAAGGGTTTCAAATTGCGTCGTAATGATATCCTTCGGGATCGAAGCACGCTAAAGACAGCCGCGGCATCAGTTGAAGAAACGATGGCACCCATCAGAAGGCCTTCAACGAGCGTGAATTTAAGGATCACAACAGCGAAGACCCCGACAATAAAGGCTGTCAAAAGCACTCCCAAGGTCGAGAGCACGATCCCAGGGCCGATCACGGGCTTGATCGCTTTCCAGGAGGTGTCGATGCCTCCTAAAAAGATAATGAAAATAAGGGCGACAATGCCGATGAATTTAGCGATATGATAGTTGTCAAAATAAATGCCGCCGATCCCCTCACATCCGGCGGCCATTCCAATCAGTAAGAATAGCAAGAGTGCCGGTACGGCTAGACGATCAGAGATCTTGCTGGCGAGCACGCTCAAAAGCGTCAAAGTAGCCGCGATCAATATTAGAAATTCAATAGGAAGATTCATTGCTTTTTAGATTTTTGATATGATCAGACCTTTGTCGAGAATATTTTATTTTAACACAGCGAGTTAGAAAGATAAAAAAACATCTTATTTTTTTATGATCGATGGTTTGATCCGTGGAATTCTTTGGCGATCCGGGCGATCTTGGCAAGGGTCTGCAAGTGAAGCGATGTTTCTGTTCGGGGACTGATCAGAAGAAAAAAGGCAGAGGTTTTCTTGTTTAATGGCGGAAAAACAAAGTCTCCGTGATTGATCCCCAACAAAACTATGGGTTGATCGATATTGTCAGTGTGCGTGTGCAGCAGCAGGATCTCGGGTGTCAGCTCCAGAGGGTCCAGCGGTAGAAAATCTTTTATTAATTGCGCGATCATTCGTGGTTGCGCCCCAAAATATGACGCCAAAAGCGTTTCAACCGCCTGCTGAGGGTTTTGCGCGTGAATATCCGTTGCTGGGCTGCTTAAAAATGGATGATTGCGGATATTTTCAGATAAGCGCGTATCGTTGGGCGTTAAACTCTTTGAGGTGTTCTGAAGGTCTGAAGGGTGCACGAGGAAGATATTATTTTTTGGGAACTGATGGCACAGCTGGTAATAAAGGCGTTCGATCGACGGACGTGATCCGATCTGCCCTCGGCGCGGACTAAAGAAAGCGATCGCGTCACTGCTCTGCACGCGGATATCTTTAAGGTACTGCGAAAATTCTTTGGTCTGGGACAGTGATACCCACACCACATCCGCTGTCGCGAGTTCTTTTTTGAACGCTGCTTTCAAATGCGTGATCGTCTCGGGTGTGGCGACGATATGGGCCTGAAGTTTGTTGTTCGCGGCCAGCTTGAGGGTTGCCTCTACCGCGCGGTAAAATCCAGCATGAAGCTCCGCGATCGGCGGAAGGATGAAGAACATTTTTTTATCGATACTCAGATCATGGGTGATCTGGCACAAGAAAATAAGCTGACGGCTTTCCTGCGATATTTTTTCATGGACACCGAATAGCATTGTTTTAAAGCTGGATTCATAGCGGCTGGCACCCATCACGAACGTGTCGATATGCCATTCATGGAGCGCGTGCAGGATACCTCCAGGGATGTTAACGTCGATACGATTGATCGGCGAGACCGGGATATTCGCGGCCACGGCACGCGTGACGATCTTGCCCAAGAGCTTTTCCCCTGCCGCTACGCGCTGGTCAAGATTTTCTCCGTCCTGGACAACGTAGAGCGGGAATAAAGGCTCCTGGGAGTCCTTGGGCCGTAGTTTTAACGCGATATCTGTGAGAAACTCGACCGATTCCGCGCGACTGACCCCTACCATAACCCTTTCATCGCCATGTTGGATATGGTCTGGCGGTTTAATATGTCCTAAGGCGATCTTTTTGCCGTATTTTTCTGTATACACGGGACCCACGATGCACGTGATCAAGATCATCAGGATCGTGCCGTTAAGGATCGATTCGTCGAATATCCCCAATCGCAAGCCCACGATAACAGCCGCCAATGTCGCGGCGGCTTGATTGATGCTTAGCCCAAAGATCAGCCGTCCTTCGTCCTTAGAAAATTTTGCAAGGCGCGCGAACAGCATACTCGCCGCGTATTTGCAGGCGATCACGGCACTGACCATAAAAAGAGCCACGGCCCAGACCTTCCATCCCGCGGCAAGAACGCGAAGATTAACGAGCATACCAACGGATATCAAGAAAAACGGTATAAAAAGCGCGTTACCGATAAATTCCAAGCGGTTCATCAACGGGCTTTGCTCTGAGATCATGCGGCTTAAGGCAAGCCCTGCCAAAAATGCCCCGATAATAGGTTCCACGTTGGCTAAGTGCGCGAGATACGCAGTTAAAAAAACAAGCGCGAGCACAAAGATGAATTCCGCTTTGTCTTCCGGGGACAGGATGCGCAGGAAAAATTGCGCTATTTTCGGTAAAAGCCATAAAGAAAAAATAACTAATCCACAGAGTAGGAATAGTTGCCTGGTCCAGAACGCCGCGGATAAACTCGCGCTGGCGTATTCTGCAATGATCGCGAGGACAAGCATGGCCGCGGTATCAGTGATGATCGTGCCCCCGACTGCCGCGACTACAGAGCGTTCCCTGCTGATGCCTAACTGGACAGTTGCTGGAAAAGAAATGAGCGTGTGCGAGGCGAACATACTGGCCAAAAGGAGCGCTGTCGGCCATGAAAATTGAAAAAGAGCTTTGGCGCCCAGGGTTCCCAAGAGCATAGGGATACCGAACGTTAAGGATCCAAAGAGAATGCTGTATTGCTTTTGACGGTTGAACTCATGAGTGTTGATCTCAAGCCCGGCCAGGAACATGATGTAGATCAGTCCAACGGACGCGAAAAGGGCTATTGACCCTTCTGGTCGAAGGATCCCAAGCCCGTGCGGCCCAACAAAAATACCAGCCAGGATCAGACCCACGATCTCCGGTATCTTGAACTTTCGCGAGATGATCGGCGCGATCAGCAAGAGGAACATAATGAACGAAAACATCAGGACTGGGTCTGTGATCTCCATCATTATTTGGTATCGGGGTCGTTAGTTGATGGCACGCGTATCGCGCCAATAAGGTTTTATTGATTATAAGAGAAAAATATAAATAATGCTATAGCGATCAGGATCCTGTAAATGCCAAAAGTGATAAAGCTGTTTTTCTTAATGAACGATAAAAAGAATTTGATCGATGCCAAAGCGACGAGAAATGATACCAGAAGGCCGACGGCCAATAGGCCTGCCTCCTCACGCGTGAATTGATGCGCGGTCTTCAGCAGATCAAGTGCCGTGGCCGCCAGCATCGTTGGGACCGCCAGCAAAAATGAGAACTCAACGATCGTTGTGCGTTTGAGCCCTAACATAAGCCCCGCGATAATGGTCGCCGCGGAACGGGAAACGCCAGGGATCACGGCCAGTGATTGCGCGATACCGATCAAAAAAGCCTGACGGTACGTGATCACCTCTATTTTTTCTTCTGCCTCAGGCCGCGGGCGCCGCAAGGTTTCAAAGACGATCAAGAAGATCCCTCCTAAGAACAAAGAAAGCAGAACGATACGAACATCCCCTAATAAATAGTTCTTGATCACTTTGTAAAGGGCAAGGCCGATCACGGCTGTTGGCAAGAAAGCGACACAGACACGCTTGATGATCTCACGATCTAAGACCAGTGACCTAAAATAAAGGACGATGACCGAAGAGATGGCGCCTAATTGGATCGCGATCTCAAAACTTTTCAAGAATTCTGTTGTCGGGACCTTGAGTAGGCGGGCTGTGATCATTAAGTGGCCGGTCGATGAGACTGGCAAAAATTCTGTCAGCCCTTCGATGATCCCTAAAAATATAGCGTCGAGAATGTTCATTTCACATGACCGGTTGTTGGATAAGGACACGGTATCCGCTATAGATCCCAAAAAGGATAAAAAGGGCCGCGGAACACCATTTGATCGTTTTTTCTGGAAGATGTTTGTGCATGACGACGCCTGCCACGATGCCAACCGCGTTCGCCGCGAGCATTGCAAGCGTTGTGCCCGCGAGGACAGCCGTGAGATGCTGATAGCGGATCGCTAAGCTAATGGTGGCGATCTGGGTCTTGTCCCCTAATTCCGCTAAAAAGAATGTGGCTGCGATCGTCATGATCGGGCCTAATTTTGAAAAGTTTTTATCCTTGGCGTCAGCCGGTTCATCGCGCAGCATCCAGAAGCCAAAGACGATAAAAGAGATCGAGGCAACGAGCATGATGGGCTTCAGAGGCAAAACTGTTATCAAAAAGTGCCCGGCAAAGACCGCTAGTGATTGATTGATCAAGGTCGCGGCAAAGATCGCGATCAACACATCGCGGATCTTGTGTTTTGCCGCTAACGACATGGCCAGCAATTGGGTCTTATCCCCCATTTCCGCCAGAAAGATAAAGAGAAAGGAAGCGAGCAGGGCTTTCATCACATGTCTTCTTTTGAAAGAACGTTGATCACGTTTGTTACTCGGTGGCCGTCTTCATCGACCATAATATCAACATGTACCTTTTGTCCCTCATGCAGATCGTCAAAGCTGATCGGCTTTCCGTCCTTGGTTAGCTGGGTCACGTTGGCGACATAACAGTTGACCTGCTCGTAATCGTCAGAGTCAAGACTTGCGCTGGTATCCATGTTGTAGCGGACAATGACCATGCGGTCGTCATAAATAACGTCTATGATCTCGCCTTGAAAGCTTTGGTTCCCTAGGGGTTGAAAATAATCCTGGTTTTGGGCCAGGGATAGCCTTACGAAAGAAATGAACAGGACGATCAAGAGAAGCAGGGATCTTTTCATGAGCGGTCTTTCTTTAGTCGGGATACGTGAACGTGACATCATAAACAATATTTGGATCAAGGCTGTTATGAACTGGGCACATCTTAACAACGCTCTCGATCAGTGGGCGTTTTTCGACCGGGATATTTTTTGCCATGTGAAAAGCTAGGATGATCTTCGCGATACGCAAAGATGGTTTTTCCGCCATTTCTTCAAGAGCGTTGATCGTTGTTGAGGCGATGGAAAAGCCGTGCTTTTGCGCGACAACATCCATCATCGTTAAGATACAGGCGCCAAGGCTCGCGACCAATGCCCCGGTCGGCGAAAACGATTCCGCTTTGCCTCCAAACTTTTTAGGCGCGTCCGTGATCAGCGATCCGCCGAGATCGTTCGTGGCGCTGCAGCGTAATCCACCATCGTATTTGATCTTGATCTGTTCCATAAAGCCTCCTTTAGACCGTTTAGGCTAATGACCGTTTTGCGCTTAAAAGTTCTTTCTTTTGCCGCGCGTTCAGCCGCGGGAACGCCAGGTCCAAGCTCTCTAACGCGTCAATGACAGCCGCGGCGATGACAAGACGTGAGAACCACTTGTTATCCGCTGGCACAATGTACCAGGGCGCGTTCTTTGTTGCTGTTTTCCTGATCGTCTCTTCATATGCCTTCATATACGCATCCCAGTATTCACGCTCGCGAAGGTCTGCCATGGAAAATTTCCAGTTGCGGCAAGGGTCATCTAGACGGCGTAAAAGCCGTTTGTGCTGTTCTTGCTTGGAAATATTGAGGAAAAATTTGTGAACGGATGTGCCGTTGCGCGCAAGATGTTTTTCAAGATCGCGGATACTTTCAT
Organism: uncultured Planctomycetales bacterium; assembly: GCA_964486675.1. Taxonomy (GTDB): domain Bacteria; phylum Omnitrophota; class Gorgyraeia; order Zapsychrales; family Aceulaceae; genus CALGLP01. Next base: position 9,772 of record CAZAOD010000049.1, read on the forward strand.
AACGTTGGCCAAAGATGTCTTTTGTGATAAGTTTTTTGGGGAGCTTTTGGTTCTGCAAGATCTTGGGATGAACGCAAACCGTGAGGACTTCTTCATAGTAAGAGCGGTTAAAGATGCCAATACGGCCACGCTCGGGTAAACGACAGGTTGTCCGCCATAAGAAATCGTGGTCAAGTTCTTCGCGGGACGGTTCTTTGAAGGAAAACACCTGGCAGCCCTGAGGGTTGACACCGGACATTACGTGCTTGATCGCTCCGTCTTTGCCCGCGGCATCCATGGCTTGAAAGATCAAAAGCAAGGCCCATTGATCCTGGGCGTAAAGCTTTTCCTGCAGCGCGCGCACGCGCTTGATGCCTTGAGAAAGGAGCTCTTCGGCTTGTTCCTTTGAGCGTAGGTGCGCTGTATCCGCTGGATCAAAATCCTTAAGGCAGAAATTTTTTCCGTTGGTGATCTTATAAGGTTGAATGAAGTTTTTTATTTTAGATATCA
>CAZAOD010000050.1:0-10239 GCA_964486675.1 uncultured Planctomycetales bacterium
AAAATTAAGGAAAACAATAGGATGGCGTGCTGCTAATAAAGAATTGGGAGAGGAAATGCTAGAGGATGTCCGTCTTTCAAGGCCAAATTGCTGACGAATAAAACTTCGCAACTCCGCTCTTTCTTTGGGTGTTAGCTGATCAAGCCCAAAAGAATAAGAATCTTTAACAAAAAAATCATCTAAATGCTCACGCATAAAATAAACCGCGTCCATAAGCTTCTCTATATCCACAACGATATCAGCATCCAGCGCGTCCAGAAAGAACGCGACATCCTCGGTTGTGAGGTTGCCCACGGAATTACCGGACAAAGGATTGCCTCCCTGATGCAAAATAGAAACATCAAGGATGTTCACACCAGCGGCGATCGCCGCAAAAACTTTGTCCATCTCTGTATGGTTTTTAACATGAAGATGCGCTGCTAAGGTCATATCTTGAAGGTCGACCTTGCGGCGGATATGCGCTAAAAGCGCGTAAACCTGCTGCGCGCTCGCTTCTGCGGTTGTATCACAGATAACAAGCTCGTTCACGCCCAGCCTTTGCGCTTCAAGGCATAGCGCCACGATCTCTTCTGGGGTTACCTCATCACGTTGAGAGTTGCCATCAGCATCTTTAAAAGGATAGCCGAAACAATTGCTGATATAAAATCGTATACGGATCGATGCTGCGCTTTTCCGCACGCCGCTCTCTTTCAACTCTCTTTCAAGACAGCGAACCCGAGCGATCATGCCTTCTTTGGCGCGCAAAGACTCTAAAGGCGCGATATCCCTTCGCGTATTAACAAGCTCATAATGCCTTGCAGCACCCACAACAAAAGAGATCTCCGCAGCATCCGGATGAAGGGACAAAAGCGTAGCAACATGGTCTTCCTTAAAAACTAAATAACCGAATTCAATGCCAAGGTTATTAAAATTTTCTGCCGTATATTGAATAAGGTTTTGAGAATACGCTGGCATAAAAGGAAAAACCTTAGCGGTCGTTAAAGAAGTTACCTCAACGCGCGGTAAAACATTTTTTTCAGGAGTGCGATGAAAAGCGTCAACGATCTTGCCTAAAGCTTGTTGGACGACATCAAGATCAAAGAACTTGTGTTCCTCTTTTAGGTTTTGCAGCAACTCCCTCAACATTTCATAAAGAACAATGCGCTGCCCACCCACCCTTTGGGCGAATTCTTCTAAGCTCAGGCCAAGATCGCCCTGACAGCTCTTGTGAAAATTACCAATAAAGATCTCGATCTTTCTTTTAACATCATCAAATATCACAGAAGATCCAGAAGGAAACGTTTGAAAAGAAGGTGAGGCAGGAGTCTTGCGGGAAAGGTAATCGGCCACCTGAGCTGGCGGGCCTTGAGAGAGGATGGATGACACACCTTTTTTCTCAATAAATTCTTCTACCATCGCCAGAAGCTCTGCCTCCTTACACGTGACCCCTAGGTTGATCCAAAAATCTACTTCATCTGTGGCATTGCTCGTCCATAAAATATATGGGACACCGCCAACTTCCGCGCGCATGGCCATTACGAATTTTCCACCTGTTTCGCCATTGGAAAGATCATAATCTAAGACAAGAAGATCGATCGTCGGCCAGCTTGGCATATTGCTTCGCCTTAAAATGGCTAACCCGTCAGCTATTGTGCCAGCGGTCAGGACTTGATGCCCCTGTAATTCCAAAATATGCTGAAGACGATCACGCTGGATCTTTTGATCATCGACAACAAGGATATTCAAAGGCGACGAGAGGGTTTTCTGATCTGGATTGTACGTAATGATCTCCCGGCAAAATTCCGTATACGGTCTAACGCCACCAACAACATTCCCCTCTTTGTCATATACATATTCACGCTTAAACGAAAGCCCCGGATCGATCGTCTTCAGCAAGACATCATAACAGCGATCAAAAGCGCATCGGCATACTTTAGTTGTATCAAGCCCTAACGATTGACAAGCTTCCAAAACCAAACATCGATTAAAGTAATCAAGGACGATCTTTGTTTCTGTGGATTCCGCGACCCGGATCTGTTTAGCATCGATGCCTAAATTCTCTTGAACATAAACCCGCATCATCCAATCCTTCAGCGACTCTTCTGGTTGTCGTTTAACAAGTTCAGGGTTATTCTTAACCCATGCTACTTTACGAGCACACCGCTGAGCGCCATCAGCATACAAATATCGCTCCACATTCTGCGCACTCAATTCTTGTGCTGGCTTCAGAAAACTCACAATCTTCATCAGATCAGGATCTTGTTCTGCTGCCACGCCCATCCTCGGCGGAAAAAATGTACCATTAGACTTTTTCGCGTAAAGATCATTGATCGCTCTTAAGATCTCTTTGGCATTGGCCCGGGTAATGGTATAAAGAAAAGGCCCATCCTCACCGATCAGATGATGCGCCAAAAGGGTGTTGATGATAAAATCATGCCACGGACGCCAAAATCTTTCTCCAGCCAGAATCAGGGGGACGGGAGCGAGCTTTTTGGTCTTAATCAGCGTGATCACTTCGAACAGTAAGGATAGCGTCCCAAAGCCTCCCGGAAAGAAAACAAACGCGCTACTATACTTGATCAATCCGATCTTTTGCAAAAATATATGGGAATATTCGACCATGATATCCGGATCAGGATCACCGATCTGTGTTTTTGTCTTCAGGTTGATAAATTTTCCAACTTCAAAACCTGCGGGCGCTTCTTGCTTGGCTTTCTCGACTCCGGCGTCCACGGACCTGCCAATGCGCGCGACACTGCGCGCCATCACAGAAATACCTTGCGAGGAAAAAAGATAGGACAAATCGCGAACCGCCGCTCGATATCTGGGCGTCGTCTGGATCGCCTTCCCGCTCCCTAAAACGCTAACCGCCTTTTTGATCTCATCAAGCCTTTGCTGAGTTACCAAAAGCTCATTTTCAATATTAAGAAAGTCTAAGTGAAATGTTTTAATACGCACAGGCAGCGCGTTAATATGATCTCGCACACCTTCAAGCGTATCAAAAACATGAACATACCGATCCAAATCGATCCTACTCATCGACAAAAACCCTTTATCGCGCAATTCCTCGATCAAGCGCAGCAATGGCGCATAAAAACCATTGGAGTTTAGAATATAAACATGCGTGCGCAAAAATCCTCGATCGACAAGGGTCAGGACATCAAAGAGCTCGTCAAGGGTGCCGAATCCACCTGGACAAACAACATACGCTTTGCAAAAACGGAAAAATGTCGTCTTGCGAGCAAAGAGATCTTTTTCAAAATGCAGATCAATGTCCAGGTATGGATTTGGTTTTGGCTCATGCGGCAAAGTAATGGTCAATCCTATGGATTTTCTGATCACGTTCCAGCGCGCATTGCCTTTTGCTGATTCTTGCGCGCCCTTGTTTGCCGCTTCCATGATGCCTGGGCCTCCGCCGGTAACGATCGGACAGTTGATCATTCTCGCGAGATGAACCGCGTCCTCATAATCCTGGCTGCCGGGCAAAACTTGCGCACCGCCGAACATCGCGACACAACGGCCGATATACTTCTGATGCTTCTTAAGAAAGATATGCTGCTTCAACTCTCGTATAGAGCGATGAATAAATGCCGGATCATAAGGATCCTGGGCGCCATTGTGCCATAAAGCTGCGATGCTTACTTCTTTCTTGTCGTCCTTTAAGAATTGTCCCAACCAAAAACCAGCAATCAACATACCAATGCTGATGGTAAATAATTGATGCGCTGGATGAGGAAAAAACACGTTCCACCCCAACAGGATCAGGCCGCTGAGAGCATAAAACCAAACCTTTCTGCTGATAGACGAGCTTACGACGGAATGGAAAAGACCTCGATGATCCTGACGAGCGCACACTTTCTTGAGCGGCTGAAGATCAGCTACCGATTCTTGACAGTCTGTTAACATCGTCAAAAGGAGTGATCTCAGTTCATGGATCAAATCAGGATTCTGGTCGCGCCAAGGAATAAAATCCTGAAAAGCGCGCCCCAAGCGTAAACTTTTTTTATCGCCAAGGATCACATTCTCCCTAATAAAAGGCTTAAGCTGGGTAATCCCCTTATCCTGCCAGATAGAAGCTAAAAGAAAGATCGGATCAGACAAAACCGTATCATAGCGCTTAGGCTGATAGGTCTTATGATATTCAACAAGCGCTGCGTGGATATATTGCAACACAGATCTGATCTCGCGCAAATGATGAATATCAGCAAATCCATATTCCACACGCATATATCTTTTGCCGTTAATTGGATCAGCTTCCAGGTCGATTTCAGCGACCTTGCTCGTTTTCTTTTCTTGCATTCTTTGATCGCTGACAAACCCTAAAACAACAGCCAACATCAAGATCCGCGCATCTTTTAGAAATTGTATCTTAGAACATTTTTGCCAGACACTATGCGCAATTCCAACATTGACCTGAACAGAGTTCACGTCTGCATCGCTCAAAGAAAGCACTTCCTTTATCTTGCTCCACAAATAAAACTGTGTTTCAAAACTCCACGAAGGCCCAAAGCTTAACTCCGGCAGCTGGAAAAATTTGTCTGAAGAAAAATGCACATATTGCATCGCCTTAAGTTTTCGTGGATCCTTGATGATCTTTGCCAGCTCTTTTTGTTCACAAAAACTGACCGGACGATTAAGCTCGATCTCAAGACCGATAGGTGTCTGAAGACGCTGGACTCCAGGATCTTTTTCGAGTTGATCAACGAATTTTTTTGACCCAAAAAGCCCGGCCTCCGCGGCACCGCGCAAAAGGATCGCGGAGCTGACGCTGCCATTCTGTTGCTTTGGCCCTTGGTCGAAATAGTGAAAAGCTTTTTTGGAAGCTTGGATAGCCGCGCGCCCTAGAAAGACCCAGAAAGTGATCGGCCCAACGATGCTGCAATAATAATACTCTCTCCATTCGTTCTTTGGCCTTGATAATTTTTCGGGCAGAGGCAGGTCAAAACCCTGATCGAACAATGTCTGAAGAAACCCGCTCTGGATAAAATCTGGATCAGCAATATCAGTATTGATCACAAGGTCAGCCGCTCGATAACGCTGATAAGAACTGGCTGATATTTCATCAGCAGAGATTCTTTGTTGCGCATATTCAAACGACCTGCTGCCCTGCACGATCCTTTTGTAGCGCGCTTGAAAACTTCCTTCGAGTCGGACAAAAAGATCTAAAAAGTGGCCGCCTGACGGCAAAAACGTTGCCGTCTCGACCAAAAGAATATTGTGCGATGAAAAAGCCTTTGCAAGCGCATCGATCGTGAACGCCACGCATGGATCAAAATAAGACGCTTCATCAGCAATGGCCACGCTCAGCCCAGCTTCCTCGATCTTATTTTTCATCGCCGTCAAGAATGTCGTCTTTAACGTTCCTGTCGGGCCCGAGAAAAGGACCACAAAAAGCTTATCAGCGTCTTTTTGAGATAAGGCGATGATCTGATGTGCTTTCTGTCCCAAGAGAATAAATTGTCGCGCATGATAATCGTTAAACGCGCTATTAACGAATAAACTCGTGAAAGGCTGAAGGGTTGGCACCTGGGAAGATGCTTTCCAAGACTTAATCAATTGGTCAAACTGCTGTGAACTTAAAGAGCCAAGGGAGAGTTCTTGCGCGACATCGCTTTCTGTTAAAGCGCTGAAAGTTGTTTGATCCCCCGCATACAGAATACCTGCCGCTTCTAAGAATCCAATGCCGCATCGAGAGAGCGTTCGCATCTTGCGATTACCTGGAAAAACATAGACTTGAGCTCTTGAAATAATCACGACATGAGGAATGTTGAGCCCTTGCAAAAGCCCAACAAACGAATACGCGCCCCTGGTCAAAGAATTTGTTTTTGTGCTTTCAAAAACAAGTCCTTGCAAGGGATGGCCTTGAAGGCGCGACACGCGAACGCCTCCTTCGACAAAGAGGATAAAGCGTTGTGCCTGCATGACAGGGAGATTGACAAAAGGATAATAAATACCTTGAAAATGAAGATGATTAATCGATGCCCACGCGCCTAAGCTATTGAACCCAAAATAAAGATTGTCTGAATGACTAACATTAAAAATACGATAAACAAGGCGCATATTTTCTAAGGTTAAGAGCTGTGCGTCGCATTTTTTCGGAGATGGAACCAAAAGAAAATGATATGGAAGTTGCGGCGCATAGTTAATATTAATCGCAACCTTGCGCATCCCAAAAATCCTAACAAAAAGTCGTTGCTGAGGCTCTCGCGCGTGGATCTGATTGAAATCAGCCGTACTGCCAAACGGCTCAAAAACATGGCGGGAATCAATGCTGGCGCGATCGTTTTCTACTTCCAGGCGGTATCGTCCTGGATTCAGCAAAACAACAAACTTCCCTGCTGTTCGATGGGCTGGAAAATAAAGCGAATATCTAAAGACGTTCCCTTGCCGCATACGCTCATCCCAAAGCCTGGCAAGGCGATTATCAAAAAGTTTGGCCTCAGCCTTTTTACGATCTTCTCGAGCTTCAAGCTTAACAAGAGCGATCGAGAAATAAAAGAGCCCTAAAGACTGTACGATCAAAGAGATCAGCACATCTGGCAAGATCGCGATCGATGCCATCAATAACCAGAAAGACCAGGTTACATGACGATCATTCTTAAAACCTTTTTTGTTAATATAGCGCAAACCTTTTACAGCGATATTCGCGCTGAAAAATAAAATTTTCGCAAACCCATAGAAAAAAAAGACGCCAACAGCCAGGACAACACTAACCATATCGATAAAAAGATGGCCAAGCTGGACGCGCAACGCCCTGCAGCACGCTGAAAGTCCACTGGAAACTGTCCTGCCTGCCCCATCATCCTTTTTGCCGTCTTTCGGCAAGAAAGCGATCGTGATGATCGCTTTCTGAGGATCCGTCAAACAACACAGCTCAGTGATCACAGGGAGCAACGCCTGAAAACTTTTCTTGTCGCTATGAAAAGCTTTGTCATTCTTGATATATTCAACAGCACACAAAAGACCGCGGTCGTATTCGTCAATATAGTGATCCAAGACGGTGTTCTCGATGATATGGGCCATGCGAATAACGCGCTCATGCTGGACATCCTGACCCTTTTTTCGAGAATCCAAAGGAGACCGCCTTGTAAGCTCAGCTTCGTGCTCTTCAACTACCGCAACGATCTTGGAGATAAGCGTATATTGATCCTGCTCATGCCTCTTACGAGGAATAGCGATCGTGACGAACATATAGATATCCTGCTCTGTCAGCTGATGATCGCGCGCCAAAGCCCCAACAAGAGCGCGCCTGTCCTTAAAGCTAAGGTCCGTAAAAACATGCTTGTGCTCACTGACAAATTGCAATAACAATGAAGTCGTTTCTGGATGGCGGCGCTGGAAATGCCGTGACATAAGATCAAAAGACAAAGATCGCTGGATCTGGATCAGACTCGTTACGGCTAAGAAGAAAGGATTGATAAGGCGTTGGTTCTTTTTTTGGGGATGATCGATCATAAAAGGAATGAAAGCAGGACGAAAAACAGCAAGGCGAAAGATCTCCTCTTTGGGCGATCCACGAATAAGGCCTTTTTCCTTAAGATAAATATCATAAGCACAATTAAATGCCTGCTGCCAGCCAAGGCCCTTGTGCTCTAAGGCCTGGATAACATAGAGGGTCCTAAGCCTATACATAAAATCATGAACGGCTTGCGCTATTTGAACCTCTGCCTGAAAATCTTCAAGTTTTCTTTTGGCGGCATCAACATCTTTTCCATCCTTTAACAGCGACCCCGCGTAGCCTAACAACTGACGCATGCCCGTTAGATCCGGCTCGCTAAAAGACCCTTCGAGCGCTCGAGAGCTCAAGAAACCTTGGATATGCTTCCAGGCTGTTTGATGATCCCCACTCTGGATCTTTGAAAGGATATTCGTGATACGAGATCCATATTGGTCGTTCATGTAAGTAAAGCGATCACGTAAAGCTGGCAGCTGACGCTCATAAATATTCTTGATAATCTTTCGAACCTCTTTTCCTCTGACATCAACCACGTCAATAGTGTTCACAACGGTCTCGACTAATGACCGCGTGTCGTTTGCCTGAAGATAAGACCTGGCTTTTTCAAGGTTTGCGGCGATCATACGTTTTTGAGGGTGGCGGGCGCTGCTTAAGTTCGCCTGAGCATCGCCTTGACTTCGAAGATCCTCTAACATATCTTGGATACCGACGGCCTCTTCCAATATTGCGCAAGCACCCGGACGAATAAGAACATGCTGACCATAAAGCTCCCTTATTTTGACAAGCTGACGATGCGCGTGTCGAAGCCATAAAAGTTCTTGAACCTCGGTCCTTAATTTATGGTCGATCTGCCTGAACTCCTGCCAAAGGCAAGAAGAAGTCGCGGAGTTTTTTGATGCGTCTTTTAAGCCATACGCGGCTGATCCAAAGCGATAAGCTGTCCTTGGCTTCTGATCTTTAAAACGGAAAATATAGTGATTTACGCTATGACGCGAAGAAAAAACATATCGTTCATCATAACCAATAAAATGTTTTCTGATCAGAAAACTAAAAGGATTAATAAAGCAATGCCCATATGAGACGACGACAATGCTGTCTGAACGCACAGAACCAATGAAATTCTTGAGCGTTCTCTGCAGGGTCCATGGCCCCATAAGGTACGCGGTGTGCAAAAAGAAGACAACGTCAATATTTCGTGGGTGCGCGTTTTTTAAGTTGCGCTGTCGGATCCTGATCATAGAGCGGATATGAGGCTTAAGCCGATACGCGATCGCTCCGTCCTTGCGCCGGATCTCATCAAAATATTCTTTCTGGCAGAAGATCTTGTTTTGATCAAAGAGGCTTTCGTCTTCCTGAGCAAAAGAAAATCCTTCTTGGATCTCGTCAGAAGAATAAATAAAAGATCTTCCTCTCTTAAATACGACAGGATCAAATTCTGTGGCGTAGATCTTGATGTGCTCAAGAGGGTTGATCATTCCCCAGGATGCTGGGTCCTTTCGATAATCTTCATGAAGCATGATCGCGATGCTGATCGCTTCTTTAAAATCAGAAGCCCCAGCGGAGTGAATCCTGACTGAGCGCCCTTGCCGCTTAAGAATAGGGATGATGTAGCCACCGACCACATTCCCGTAGAAGTCCTGGAAAGGATCCCGCACGTGCCGATTGCGAAAGAATGCTGTTGTATCACGAAAAACGTAATTTCTGATCGCCAAGGCAAAGCTCAAAGCAAGAACAAGCCAATGATCAAAGATCACGCACAAAATCGCTGAGAAAAACACAAAAGAAAAAACATGCTGACCAACAGACTCTACATATCTTCTGAGCGAAAAATATTTCGGATGATAACAACTTCTAAGAATGCTAGAAATTTTTTTGCCTGATCGCTGTACTTTCTGAACAAAGCTGGCTGGAAAATACAACATTGTTTTTCCCTTGCAGACATTATACAGCTGCCGCTGGATATCCGCTGTCGCGCATTCAAAAAGAACGGTCAAAGCTTGTTCTGCCCGAATGACAGCGTTAAACGAATGACGAAGTAGTATATTCTCTTCAGATAGCTCAGAAGGAATATAATCAAACGTATTCTCGATGAATCCCGACGCGTCATACCAAATATCTAAAGCGTCCAGCTTGCTCCAGAACGCCAAAAATTGTGGATAGCCTGAAATTATCTTTGTCTGAACGTTTTCTAAAATCGCTACGGCAGATCGAATAGCGTCTATTCTCTGATCTTGTGCGCGTTCCCACGCGCCAGTAATATCAACGGAAGAGCTAATTAAATTCTGGCCGTTAGAGCTGTTGCCTTCGTGAATATCGCCTTGCAAATACCGCAGCGCATAGCTGACTAAAGGGCCGATCGGGATCTTTTGATCCCCAGGGAACTCTTTAGGCAAGGCGACTGATTCTGTCGCGAATAAAGCGCGGGGAGGCATGTGCCCCTTCTGATCATTAACATATTCTGCCGCAGGCTCTCTGGCTGAAGACAGTTCTGTGGCCACAAGACCCGTCATGAAAGGCTCAAGCCCGCGCACAAGCTTAGCACGCACAACGCCCGCTAGGATCCTTTGCCAGGAAAAACGGAGTTTTCGCACCAACATATAAGTAGCCGCGAACAATGTCGATCCATAAGCTGTTTCATCATCCAATATCAAACACCAGCATTCTGATACCTCTAAACCGTTTATTTGTTCAATACGCTGACCGTCGGGCCCTAAAATATAATCAGGAATAGAAACCTCTGTGCCGCTTTTGCGGACCTTGTCGAGGTAACCACAATAAAGATCAAGATCGATATCGTGCCATTT
>CAZAOD010000051.1:0-10157 GCA_964486675.1 uncultured Planctomycetales bacterium
GAAGTTAATGCTGTTCTCAGGGCGTAATGAGAACAAGAAGATCGTTAATCTTGAACTTGCAAACCTCGAAGGACGTGTCAATATCGCAACATCACCTTTTGGGCCACAAATAACGATCACAAAAACTAAGGTGGATCCGCTGAGCATTATTGACCTTATTGAGAGGGGAAGTCTGACTTACTTATTGGCTGGACAGTTATGGCTCTATATTGAAGGGCTTTCGATCAAGCCTGCTAATATCATGCTTCCGGAGGTCCGGGAACAGGAAAAACAACGCTGTTGAATGCGTTGTTCAGTTTTATCCCGAAAAAAGAGCGTGTGATCGTCATCGAAGATACTCTGGAGCTCAACACGTTCCACGAGGACAGTTGTTCGCGGCTGGAAAGCGATGATAATACAACGCTTGCGGATCTTGTCAAGAATACATTGCGCATGCGCCCAGAGCGTATTATCGTTGGCGAGGTTCGTGGTTCAGAAGCGGCAGATCTGATCACGGCCATGAATGTCGGGAAATATTGCATGGGGACCATACATGCGTTGACCGCTCGTGAAGCTATTTTGCGTCTTGAAAACGAACCCATGAACGTTCCAGAGCTTCTTGTGAACTTGATCGATGTTTTTATCATTCTGAAGCGTTTTCATGTGAAAGATAAGATCTATCGCGTGATCGATGAAGTAAGCGAAACTGGCGGAATGGAGCAAAAGACGATCCTCTTATCGACGATCTTTAAATATGATTATGAAAAAAAGATCATTGAATCCATCTCGCCCAGTACGATCTATCGCGATAAGCTTGCGCGTTCTAGCGGATTTACCGCAAAGGAAATCATGGATGAGGTGAAGATCCGTGCTATTATTTTGAAGACTTTAGCAGATCGCAATATTCGCTCGATCAATGAAATTACAATGTTTTGTCACGCCTATAATGCGGATCCTAAGGGTGCCTTAGCAAGTCTTGGGCTTGACCGTAATAAGGTTTTGAGATAATATGCCTTTTTTACAGCTTTCCGAGGAATCTAAAGAGCGGAGAGCTGGAGTTGTTGAGAAGCTTGATGTAATTGCGCCCTGCTTCAGTTTTTAGAATCTTCTGCGCAAACTGAAGCGGGCGAATTTCCTTAGTGTAATTTTAAGGATAATGCGCCGTGACCAAATTTTCCTTGAAACAATAGAAGGGGAAATTTGGATCGGTGCATCCTTCCTAAGAAAATATTAGCGTAGATGCGCCTTGTCCACAGCTCTCCTTGAATTTGAATTAGGGAAGCCGGGGCAGGTGCAATTTCCGCTAAAAAATGATTTGGAATAATTGCGCCTGTAGCTCAACTGGATAGAGCATCAGCCTACGGAGCTGAGGGTTAGAGGTTCGACCCCTCTCAGGCGCGTTTTTCTTTGAGAGTTAGAGGAGACGCGCATACTTACCATTTTTTCTGTATTTGGTGCTTTTGGGAAAATGGAACGAGGCGCGTTTTTCTTTGAGAGGTGGAAACGCTTATGATTTTCACTTTTTCTTGATAATCGAATAAAGCGAAATGCGAAGCGTTTAAATTTTCCTCATGGATGACATAAAGACCCCAGCCGCACTGCTCACACATAATGATGAATATTTCATGCGCGAAGCTTTGCGTCAAGCAAAGATTGCTTTCGATGCGGATGAAGTTCCTATTGGGGCAGTCGTGGTCCATCAGAATCGCATTGTCGCGCGTGCGCACAATCAGGTAGAAATGCTCAAAGACCCAACAGCTCATGCGGAGATCCTCGCGATCACACAAGCTGCCAGCACCTTATCATCCAAATGGTTGAATGATTGCAAGCTCTATGTTACAATCGAGCCCTGTAGCATGTGCGCTGGAGCTTTGGTTTTGGCACGCATCAAAACGCTTTATTTTGGAGCCAAGGATCCTAAGGCGGGTGCTTGCGGGTCATGCTTGAATATCGCTAATCATGCGGCTCTCAATCACCGGATGAATGTTGTTGACGGGATCCTTGCGCAAGAGTGTGGGGCGCTCATAAGCGATTTCTTTAAGCGGAAACGTATCGATCAAGCAAAGTTCAATTGATCGTCTGAATGTTTTTAGGCTACAAGGCGAGGGTTAACACAACTCTCTCCATTGGATGGATAGATATTTTGATTGTTTAGAGGTTTGGAGAGGTGGTCGATCTTCTGGCTTGGCATTAGGGAAGCGACACAACTCTCTCCATTGGCTGGATAGATATTTTGATTGTTCAGAGGTTTGGAGAGGTGGCGGAGTGGCCGAACGCAGCTGCCTGCTAAGCAGTTGTCCTGGTAACGGGACCTCGGGTTCAAATCCCGACCTCTCCGTTTTTTTCTTTCCTTTGGCGGAAAACCATTTAACCCGAAGGGGAATGGTTTCCGCAATACCGGGGAAAAGAAAAAACGGCTCCGATGAGGCCCCGTCTGAATCGGAGCAGCACATGTTTTTTAGTGAACCCTTCCGACGAGAGCCATGTTTAAATTTGGCTTGAGTAGAAGGGGATTCGAACTATTTGAGGCGCTGAATGAGCGATTTCATTACTTGGTGGGATCAAACTCCTGCGGCATGGATTGTTTTGGGAGTTATTATTGGCATCATTGCCATTTGCTTTTATTTTTTACCAACTATTGTTGCTAGGAAACGTAAGCATAACAATGCGTTAGCGATATTCATTCTGAATTTGATATCGATTTTTACCGGTGGTATTGGCTGGATTGTTGCCTTGGTTTGGGCGTGCACTAGCAATACAAAAAAGTAAGGGACAAAGTATGAGGTTTAAATTCGCTCTGGTAAATGAGGACAGGGCAGAAGCTCAGCCAGGGCTACGAGGCACATGTGCATTTTGCCAAAGCGAAATGATTGCTAAATGTGGACCAGTAAGAATTCGGCATTGGGCTCATAAAAGCAACGCATCATGTGATCATTGGTGGGAAAATGAAACAGAGTGGCACAGAATATGGAAAAACCGTTTTCCTGTTGAATGGCAGGAAATAATCCATAAAGATACAGCCGGAGAAAGGCATATTGCAGACATAAAAACAGATAAAGAATTCGTAATAGAATTTCAGCATTCTGCAATCAAGTCTAGTGAAGTGCAAAGCCGTGAAGCTTTCTATAAAAATATGGCATGGATTGTTAATGGAGCATGCCTAAAGAGCGGCTACCCACATTTTTGCAAAGGAGTGAACAGTCTTAGAAATTTAAATAATACCGGTTTCTTTCTTTCAACTTCTCCTGAAGCGTGTTTCCCTGCAGGATGGCTTACAAGTTCAGTGCCGGTTTATTTTGATTTTCAGACAGATAGCAAGCGCGCTGACCTTTGGTGTCTATTTCCGGGACGCGTGGAGGGATATACTATAATTGCCTGTGTTTCACACAAACAATTTATAGAACTCTCTTCAACCACTCCCCATTTACTTCGAGCTCAAGAGTATCTTTCTCAAATAACGCAGTGTATTCGACAAGAACGTACAACTGTTGCCCCAAAAGTAGCTATCCCGGTTCCATATATGCAACATACAAGACTATCCAGACGGAGGAGGCGTTTATGAAGAATATTGTTATAGCCATTATTTTGGGCATAAGCCTTGTAATATGCGTTGCTATTTTAGGGACTACAAAAGACCGATATAAAATTGTTATGAATGAAGGAGAGACTGGGGGTTTAATAACTTTAAAATATGATACCGTATCAGGAGACGCGTGGCGATTAGCTTTGCCAGAAAGCTACTGGATTAGAATCCCGGACCCTGGTCAGGTTTATATTGTGCCTGAGCTTAAAGAAAAAAATAAGTAGAAAGAAAACGGTCGTTTGTCATAATTTTAAATAACGTAATCATAGTAAGGTTCTGAAATTTTTTGTTCTTTGGGTTTATCGGGTTTATTGAAAACGGGTTCGTCCAGGGCGATAAGCCAACCCATACTGCGCTTACGGTACATTTTCACAAGTATCGCAATTTCAACAGGTTGGCAGGTTCGCCTGGCGTCCCCTTCTACCCGTTTAGTTTCAAAGCCCTTTTTATTCTTAAAGGATCGCAAATGAGGATAATTGATTCTACCTTGACTCGCGATGAACTGACAAGGTTGGCCGAGAAGACATTTGGCGATTTCGTTAAATCCGTCGTCGATGTTGAGCTCAGGATTGTGGCGATTGACGCAGAGTTGCATTCGGATTTAGAGGCCTCACTTCTTGAGAAAGGGTCTAAGCAAAAAGATTTATGGGGGATTAATCTTTACCCGAAGCTCCAAGGCGATGAGTCTATTGAATTTGATTCCATGATTAATATGCGTCCGTCTCAAGGGAATCTAAGCCGCGGTGTTGATAGCAAGGAACTTCGCGAGAAGATCGTAAAAATTGTTTCCGAAAAGATTTTATGAGCCTGCCTCAGCATAAAAGTCTGGCCGCCGGCCGATGGCAAAATTTTTCGCTTATCGAACAGATGGCTAATATCGGCAGCGAGGTTGAGCGGGCATTATCGTGGAAAGCCAAGGGAAACCTTGAGTACAGCCAAAAAGCTTTTATCCGAGCCCTTGAGCTCATTGATCTGACTTTAAGCGCGCCTTTATCTTTTGCCCGCTTAAAAGAGCTTGCCAGGATGCGGGAGGCGATTGTTGATTTTTTCTACGGAGAAAATATATTTTGCTCAACAGATGTATCATGGCGAAAATATTTTTTACCGTTTGCCTATGCAGCACGCCGTCATTGTTAGCGGAAACGATAGACTTGTTGATTTTGTACCCCGGGGGACATAGCAAGGGAGGTTATTATGCGATCAGAAAAACGACGTTGTCAACGATTAAAGATCGAAATCCCTGTTTCTATCTGTGCCAACAGTCAAGGCGCGAGCGATCCTGAGCCAAACGCCCAATTTTCTGTTGCAACAGCTCTTGACTTAAGCGGCTTGGGATTCCGTATTTTAACTAATGAATCGCTTGTCTCTGGCAAGGAGATCTTTATTCGCGCGCATTTAGCGAATGAGATCCTGAATTTAAAAGCGAAGGTTATGTGGATCCATGAAAACAACAGCCCTGATGGCGAGAAATATCTTGCCGGGATCAAGATCCTCGATACGCCAGTCCATGACGAATCAAAATTCATCAAATTTTTTGCCAAACAGCTCTTAGAGCTTTCAAAGTGTAAGGTTATTTACCCTTTCTAGCTCTTCAAAGGGCTTACGTTGAGCAATTACCGCCAAATGACCTTCCAAGATAAGAAAAATTTGCCAATTTTTTGAAATAGGTGTATTATTGTAGTAATTCCGCCACGGAAAGAAGCAGCTCTATTCTTTTAACCCTTAAAAGGAGCGCTGCAGGTTGAGTCCTTGTATACGTAAAAGATCCCTTCCCAAGACCCAAAATTCTTCAGATTATTTCTTTTCAAAGAATCCCTTGCTGCGTTTACAGCCATTTTTATCAAAGAATGTCAATCTGTCAAAAGACCCTTTGACGAGCTACCGCGCTATCATGAACGGCAGCTATGATTGGGAAACGTTTCATAGTAAAGAAGGTAAACTTTTGTACGTAAGTCCGGGGATTAAAAGGGTCATTGGATACTCTGCGGAGGATTACCTTCAGGGCAAGATCACGATGAAGGATTTTGTCCATGAAGATGATCGCGAAAAAGCAAGAATTTGTTTGGAGCGTGTTCAGCAAGGAAGATCTTTTAACGATCATGAGCTGCGGTTTATCCACCGTAAAAAACATATTGTTTATGTTTCTGTTTCTGCGCAAGCAGTGCGAGACGGGTTTAGGAATGTCGTCGGTTTCCGGTGCAGCATTCGCGATATTACAAAACGCAAGGCGGCCGAGCGCGAGCATGAGTTTTTAAGCTCCATCGCATCTCAAGTGTCTGATTCTATTATTGTCACGGACATTCGACTTAAGATCATTTTTGTCAATAAAGCGACAGAGCGGCTTTATGGGTACAGCAGAAAGGAGCTTGTCGGGCGAACACCGGATTTTTTGAACGCGGAACCATTAGCGAATGACATCCAGAGAAAGATCTTTAGGACCGTTCGGTCAGGCAAGACATGGGTCGGCCGTCATTTAAACCGCAAAAAAGACAAGACAACATTCGTCTGTGAATTCCGGATCTCGCCTATTAAGAACGAAAAAGGAGAGATCTATTGTTATTGCGCGATGCAGAGGGATGTTACCGATAAAGAAGAGATTCGCCGGCTGATCTTAGCCGAACGCGATCTCGGTGTTTATTTAGGCTCAGCGCATGATATTAGGGAAGCCTTGCGTCATATCTTGGATGCGGGGCTGCAGATCGAGGGTGTGGATTGCGGGGGGGATCTATCTTGTTGATGAGAAAGCCAGATCGATCGATCTGATCGTTCATAAGGGCATTGGCCCAGCTTTTCTTCAAAAGGTCACGCATTATGGCCCTTCGGACCCAGAATTCAAATTGTTGATGAAGAAAGAACCTGTTTTTATGTCCTGCGAGAAAATAAATCTTAAGGATAAGAAAATTTATCAGCAGGAGGAATTGAAGTCCATTGCGGCTGTTCCTATTATTCATCATCATCGCGTCATTGGTTCAATGAATCTTGGTTCTCATGTCCAGGACCAGATCCCTGTGCGATCTCGCGAGTTGATCAAAGCGATCGCGGCCAAGGTCAGTGGTGTTATTTTGCGTCTAAAGGTTGAGGCTGAGTTTAAACGCAATGCATTTCATGACAGTTTAACGAACATACCGAATCGGCGACTGTTTATCAAGAATTTATCACAGTCGATCAAGCGGGCTAAGCGCCATGATGACTATAAATTTGCTATTTTATTTTTAGACTTAGATCATTTTAAGGATATCAACGATGGCCTAGGACATCTGACCGGAGATAAGGTCATTCTTCATATTAGTCAGAAATTACAGAATTGCGTGCGGGCAAATGACACCATTGCCCGTTTTGGAGGGGATGAGTTCACTGTGCTTTTAGACGGCATTAACGGGATCGATGACGCGATCGATGCCGCTAACCGTATCCAGATTATCTTATCACAGCCGCTTGTTATTGAGGGGCGGGAATTTTATGTGACAGGCAGTATTGGGGTTCTGATGTATTCTCATAAATATAATTCTTCAGAGGCAATGCTCAGGGATGCGGATACAGCCATGTATAAGGCGAAGCTATCTGGAAGGGCACGCTATGCGATCTTTAACGATGAAATGCATACCTCAGCGGTCAACCGTATCCAGATCGAACATGATTTGCGCAAGGCGATACAGGGAGAGGATCTTAAGATCTATTATCAGCCGATCGTTTCGTTGCGCTCAGGGAAGATCAATGGCGTTGAAGCGTTGTTGCGTTGGCATCATCCTCAAAAAGGGATCGTTTATCCTAATGAATTCATTCCGTTAGCAGAAGAGATCGGGATCATTGGGCCGTTGACCGAAAAGGTCTTGAATGAATCTGCCAAGCAGCTTAGACAATGGACAGATAAAGGATATCTTTTGAAGTTTGCTGTTAATCTGTCTGCTTTGAACCTTATCCAGCAGGACCTGACGCAGGTCGTAGAAAAAGCACTGCTTGCCAATAATCTCGAGCCTGCATCAGTGGAGCTCGAGATTACAGAGACAGCCGCGATGAAAGATTTTGATCTAGCGTTGGCTACTTTATGCCGGCTTTCGGCCCTCGGGAGCCGTATTTCGATTGATGATTTTGGGGTAGGATATGCTCCTTTAGTATATTTGAAGCAATATCCAGTGAACAAGATCAAGATCGACATGGCCTTTATTCAAGACATCCCTCACGACAAAAACGCGATGACGATCACACAAGCGATCATCGCGATGGCGCATATCCTTAATATTGAGGTTGTTGCTGAAGGTGTCGAAACCCTGGACCAGATGAATTTCTTGCGCAAGCAAGGATGCGATGAGATCCAGGGATTTCTTTTTAGCCCCGCCGTCCCTTCTCAAGAAATAGACTCTTATTTATCCTCACAGAAAAGTATATCTCATTTATTCTCAAGCACTTAAGATATTTTATATTTTGTTAGCGTTTTCTTGAAAAAAGCATCTTTCATGCTATACTTTCATTGTAGTTAAAGCGCTCTTTTGGAAGAATGAAAATCGTAAACTACTCGAAAGGGTAGGGCACAAAGCCGTGAGCCTGACTACTGGTGTTGCCAGTAAAGGCTGTCTGGTTGCCGTAGCTGTGAACGAATGAAACGTACAGCTTCCGTTAACCTTAACCCTTTGAAAGCCCCTTTCAAAGGGTTTTTTATTTAAGGAGGGGAAGATGAAAAGAGCCTTGAATATTGTCGTTGCGGTCATTATGGTGTTGGCAACATCACAGGCAAATATTTTTGCGGATGAATTCAGCAGGAATGCCCACCGTAAAGAAAAACCCATGAGCGTTGACCCTCGACTGATTCAATGGATAAGAACAAATATCAGCCAGGAAACAAAGCTTCCGTTAAGTTTTCAGATTCCCGTAGAATCAAAATATGGCGTCTATAGCAATATGGGCGGACAATTCTCCGTTGACGGCATTATTGAACGCGTCATCGTCGAAGAAGGTTTGGTGATCTATGATGGCGCGGTCCGCCAGATCGTCCTGTCAACGCTTGGCGGCTATGAGGATATTTCAGATGCTTCAAGACTAACGCAAGTATGCTGGGAGGGCGGCATCGGTGAATTGTTCAACATCCGCGCGGGATATCCGATGAATAATTTTGTTTATGATCCTGATGACCCTGAAGCGGTTTCTTCAGATCTCTCTAATTTTGGAAATCGAGGATTTATTTTTCGTATTATCAATGCCAACGGGCGCTACAACACCGAAGACCCTTTAGACGGCAAGCGAGAATTTAAGGATTTTCCCACATGGCCAACGGTTCATTGGGAAGATTGGAAGCCAGTGGCGGGAGAGAACGCGTGGATCGCGATGGCAGCGGTTCATCTGCATCACAAGAAATATTATCAGGCAAGAACAGGTGGATATAAAGCGGGATCAGGATCTTCGTATGAATTGCAGCTTGCCGAAGAGTTGGCACGCGCGGCCATTTACTTGCAGGCGGATAATGGAGGGATCCGTATGGCGCCAATCGGAACATATATGCCGGGGCGCGAGGATGGACAGGGGTGGTATGATGTGATATCGACTGAGAACAATTTATCCTGGTATGCGGCATTTCGCATGCTTTATCAGGTTACGGGAAAAGAAATTTATCAACAGGCGTTAGAGCGCATGGATTTGTATTTTAAGGACGCTTGGAACTCAAAAGAAGGTTATTTTTATCAAGGAATGGCTTATCGTAACGGCAGATGGCATCCTGAGGCCGAAAATTTTGCGACAGACGTCCAAACATGGGGGATCTTGGTTTTGAGTCCTGCCTTGATCGATTCGTGGTTCGGTAAGAATGCCGCGTACGGCATGTGGCAGGCTGCAAAAAAATTGTCGGGGGCATATACGCGCTTTGGTGAGCTTCAAGGGGTTGGATTTACAGTTGAAAACGACCGTGTTTCTGTGGAATGGACAGCAGGCGCGATCTTTGCCGCAAGGCTTTTGGCTGAGCATTATCAAGATGACCCTTCACGCGCGGCATCTGCCGCATTGGATGCGCAGCAGATGCGTCAAGGGATTGAAACATTGCGCTATGATTTTCCCAACGGCCGGTCAGCATACTCTTATTCATCACGCAGAGGATGGATTCCGTTCGGATGGAACTCGCATGACCCTAATGTCCTAAGCCTTGCCTCAACGGCGTGGGTCGTTTTGCTGGATGCGGATGTTAATCCGTTCTATCTTTCTGGTAAAGGAATGCCTTCATCGGCTACGCAAGTGGCTCAGGTCAGTAAAAATTAAAATAATCCTCATTCATTCAAAGAAAACGTAGTAAAATACACTCAGCGAAAACGATATGGAATCAAAAAATAAAAAGATCCTTCTTGTTGATGATGAACCCGATGTCTTAAAGATCATCAAAGCCCGCCTTGAATCTGCTGGGTACTCGGTGGTGACCGCGACCAACGGTCAGCAGGGACTGGATAGCGTTATAAAAGAATGTCCGGACCTTGTCGTTACAGATGTCTTAATGCCCATCATGGACGGCTTTGCTTTTTATAAGAAATTAAAGCAGAACCCGAATACTGCTGATATTCCCGTCTTAGTTTTGACCGCGCGTGGGCATATGGAGGATTCTTTTCGCGTCATCGGCGTT
>CAZAOD010000052.1:0-10132 GCA_964486675.1 uncultured Planctomycetales bacterium
TTCCTCTCCCAATTCTTTATTAGCAGCACGCCATCCTATTGTTTTCCTTAATTTTGATTCTCATAAGGATCTCTGGGATGATGTGAAGATCACACCTGCCAGCTGGCTACGCCATGCAAAGAAAGACGGCCTTGTTAAGAAGATCTATCAAGTTTATCCGCCAGAATTGTTATTGGCTGGCGTAGATCATGTCGAAGATTGGTCTCTTTTTGATTATCTTCTGGAAAGCCGAAATTTTTCTATGTATGGCTTGCCTCTTTCGATCAAAGGGTCGGCGATCGTATCGCTTTCGGCTGATTATTTCTCGAATAATACTTGGCCGCCATTTAAAGGGGATGAGGCTAAGATCAAGAATAAGATTCGCACCATTGTTCAGAAATTAAACAGCATGAATATCAGGATCGCCGCGGTATTATTCATCAGAGATTATACAGAAACTGGACGAGAATACGCTCACAAGGAGATGGTCCCTGTGATCGAGCGGATCGTAACCGAAGCCCTTGTTGACCTTGAGCCTTCTAAGGGTGTCTTTGAATTTGTAATTTTTGGCCAGCATGATGAGGTGTATGCTTGGCTGAAAGATCGGTCGAAGGCGACAAGAGATCAATCCATAGGTTCTTCGGGGCTTGTGATCGATCGAGAGAAATATTTTGTTGTCGAAGCCAAGGAATCCTTTTCTTTCCAAGGCGCGACCATAGAGCAGCGCGTGATCGCAGCGGATAAGTTTTCTGAGGTCGAGATCTATCCTGTTGTTGAAATTCTTCTAAATGGTGAAATATTTTATGTCGGAAACAAATATTATTTAGTCATTGAACTTTTAGACGGTAAAAAGATCTATTGGGGTGGCCAACACAATCTTTCCTATAGTTTCTTTTTTGATCATTATCGCGAAGAAGCTCAAGCGATCATCGATCAAGGAGGAGTTGTTTGGAATTATTTAGACGCACATGTTGATATCGGCGCTCATGCCGAGACACCTTTTTTAAAGAAGGAAGGCTCGCGATGGGAAAAAGAAGTCTCCTTTGGTTTTGCACGGCTTCAATGCCATGATTATTTAGGGTATTTGGCCACAACAGGAATAGCCTCCAGGATCAATCTTGGGCACAAGCTTGGCACGTTCGCGCCCAAGCCGTTCAATCTTCAAAGCGTCCCTGCTGATACATACAGTTTAAACGAATTGGCTGATGCAAGTTTTGGGCCAAGCATCATGGATTTGGATATTGATCTTATTACTCTTTTAAACTCAGCGATCCCTGCTGATCAAGCTGAAGAAAATTTTCAGGCAATGGAGCCGTGTCTGCTTAAGATCGCTCAGCGCAGCCAGGCGTGTTTTTTTATTAACAGTTCCGAGCTTTCCGCGCATCCTCGTGGTGTTCCGTTTTATATGAATCCCCATTTGGCGGTGTCGTTTAGCGGACGCCTGATCGAGCGATTGTCTGCGGACGTCGCGGGATCGTCCATTGTCATTCTAGTTGTCGATGATGAAATGACCAACCGCGAGCTTGTAGCGATGTTCGTTGAGTCTTTTGGATACAGCGCGCGTCAGGCCAAAGACCCTGGGCACGCGATAGAGATCCTTCGCGCAGAATCTATTGATTTGATCATCTCTGATGTCAACATGGGCGAGGCCACAGGCATAGACTTAGCTGTGCAAGTCGCTGATGAATTTCCATCTATTTCTGTTGTGTTGATGACAGGGTGGGCTACGAAGGAGCAGCGACAACAGATCCAATCGCTTAGCCTTTTGCTTCTAGATAAGCCAGTTGACCCTTCAGAGCTTCAGAAAGTCATTCAGGGACTGCTTTTAGGTGACCGATCAAAAGATTTTGTTTTTCCATCTTCTTCACCGCTGAAAGATCTTATTCAAGATGTCATCGCTCGCAACCGTCGGGATTTTTTGCGGGTTTTTCGTCGACACAAAAATAGCGGCCTGCCATGGCAGACGTTCGTGGCCCCTAAGGGTGTCTTGAAAGAGCGTGGGCTTACCGCAAAAGTTTTGTTCGGGGCGTGCGCGCATTCTGTGTCCAATATTGTTTTGATCGCAGCTCGATTTTCACAGGAGAGAGGATTGCCGATCAGGATCTTTTTGCATCAGTCGAATGAAGCTTTCAATGTTACTTACTTTCATTCCTTTCTTGTTGTGCAGTCTGGACAGGAATATTGTTTAGTTGATGATACCTTCTTGCAGTTCTTTGATCAGGAGTTCGCGAAAAAAGGGCAGCATGGATATCCATGGACCGTACTGCAAAATGTTATCGCTCAGAAACAGAACGGCTGGGGTGTTTTGGCTCAGCAGCTTTGTGACCGAGGGTATTTTGTCCTGCAGAAAGACGGCGTGGTCGATCAAGAGACTTTGAATATGTACGGATATCTTTTGAACCGCGAATTTCCTTTGCCAGAAAAGAATTTTTCCGCCCAACTGCTTTGCGAGCGCTCGACCTTGTCCTTGGCTAACGGTCATTATGTTGATAGCCATCGTCTTTTTAGATCTGTGCCAAGACGCTTTAACGCTTTACGCGCTTTGGATATCGTTGTTCCAGGCCCAGACGTTTTTGGCAGCGCATCTTCTTTAGAAAATGAGTTTCAAGAATTGACGACACGATCTTGCCAAGCGCAGTTGAGGAAAATAAGTTCTTCTTTATCGGCCGATCCGGATTCTTATTCTTTTCTTTCCCGCTTTCGCCAGGGGAAGGTTATCGAGATCGATGATCAGTTCCATTATTCATCGGAAGACGCGCAGGCAGAGGAATTGCGCAGGGCTGTTCGCGCGGCGCAACTGCCTTTTATCAAGGTTGAGGACTTTGAAGAGATCTCTATTGATGCGTGCATGACAGATATTCACGCGCAGCAGGAAAAGAATATCCATTGGTTGTTGTTTGGAGGGCTTTTGAGAGCCTGTTTAGCCAGCACGATGAAAGCCATTTTAAAGCACAGTGTGTCTATGCAAGAAGGTGCCGTGTCATGTTTTGCCTTGCCGCTTTTTGCTATTAACAAACGCTACCGTGGAGAGCTGGCTGAGAATTTTAGCAGATTTGAAGATTATAAGCATGCTCAAGAGATCCCGGATCTGATCGCGCGGCATTCAACACCAGGACGTCTTTTTACTGGCGAAGAGCATTTCTTGAACGCGGACGGATATTATTTTTCATTGCGCTATCCCTTGGATTATCAAGCGATCATCCGCAAGGACGGAAAAGTTTTGCGCGTGATCGACGGCAAGAGCCAGCTAGTTGCGATCTTTGACTTTTTTACATCGCCTCAAGCTATGGAACGATACGCTTTTCAAGTGTGGACTTCTTCGTCGATAGGAGTAAAAAAATTTTTATGCTTGTCGTTTCCTTTGGCAGGCGTTTTTTTAGCTGAAACTTTGTCCTCTCAGCCTTTGGTGGAGATCTGGGCAGATGAGCTATTACGTAACACGACTACAGGAGCTGTGACAGGATTCTTGGGCCAGCTGTTCGCGGGATATGTGGCAAAGAGGCAATGGAATGTGTTAAGCGCGTTTGGCATGGGTATTTTGGGTGCTACTTTTGGTTTTCAGATCCATTACGGATTTAAGGCGATCAATCAGATCGTTCCCTATGAAGCACATTGGCTGACGCAAGGTGTGCGCACTTTTTTGATCAGCTGTTTAGGCTTGGCTACTCTTTTGCAGACGAGCGTCTGGGGATATTTTGTGCGCATGTTCGACCGGTCTGCGCGTTTTGGCAGAAAAAGAATAACGAATCATTATTCAGCAAGATCCCAGATCGCCAAAAATATTGACTCTATCGTTTTTATTTTTTCGTTAGGTGTTGGCACTAATTATCTATCGCAATTGTGGGATAGCCCGTTATTTTATATGAGCTCTGGCATGTTGGTCTTTATCGCTCACCGCTATTTTGATGAACGCCCGACGCCTGTCATGGATCTGTTAGGGCGCGCTCGTCGCTTTTTTTCCCGCCGCTTTTCTTAAAGACATAAGCTGTTTTATTCTAGATTTTTTTCATTGGCATCTGATTGCTCTTGATGCTGTTTTACGTTATAGTGTAAATAATGAAAACGCGTAAAAAAATATATCCTGAACTTGTGGCTCCGGCCGGGGATTGGGCCAGCGTACATGCGGCAACCTCTACCGGCGCAGACGCGGTCTACTTCGGTGTCAAAACGCTTAACATGCGCCATGAGGCATCGAATTTTGATCTGCTTGAGATCAAGAAGGTCATGAAATTCTTGCATGAGCACAAGGCCAAAGGATACCTGACCGTCAATACGATCATTTTAGAATCTGATCGGCCGAAGCTAAAGCGTGTTTTAAAAGAGGCCAAGGCAGCCAAGGTCGATGCTGTGATCTTGTGGGATGCGGCTGCGTTATCCATGGCTAAGGAAGCAGGCTTAAAGGTCCATCTTTCAACGCAGGCTTCCGTTGCCAACGCGGATGCGGTGGCTTTTTACGCCCGCTTAGGTGTTTCGCGTATTGTTTTGGCACGTGAATGTACTCTTGATGATATTCAGCAGATCGCTAAGGAGGTTAAAAAGCGGAAAATACCTTGTGATCTTGAGGCCTTTGTTCATGGGGCTATGTGCGTGAGTATTTCGGGAAGATGTTTTCTTTCTGAGTTCTCATTTGATAAGTCAGCCAACCGGGGAGAATGTCTGCAACCTTGTCGTCGAGAATTCGCGATCCGCGATGTGGATAATGAGTCGCAATATATTTTAGGACAAGACTATGTGCTTAGCCCTAAGGACCTTTGCTCCATTGATTTTTTAGATAAGCTCATGGAAAGCGGCTTGGCGGCTTTTAAGATCGAGGGCCGGATGCGTTCGCCGGAATATATTCGTGTTGTTGTCAACGCGTACCGCAAGGCCATGGATGCTTTTTATGAAGGTCAGCTAACAGCGAAGCTAAAAGATGATCTTAAAAAAGATGTGCAAAAAGTTTATAACCGCGGATTTTCATCCGGGTTTTACTTTGGGACGCCTTCCAAGAAAGATATGAGCCAAGGTCTAGGCCACACTCATGAAAAAGTTTACATAGGTGAGGTCAAGAAGTTTTATGCCAAGATCCAGGTGGCGGATATTCGCGTTCAAGGTGGGGTTCTTAAGAAAGGTGATACTGTTCTGTTTATTGGGAATTCAACGCCAGCGCTTGAGACAAAAATAAAAGAGATGCAAAGTGATCACGTGTTTATCAAAGAGGCGCCCAAGGGGTCGGCTGTTGGTGTTAAACTGCCGTTTGCTGTAAGGCCTAAGGATAAGGTGTTCATTTGGAAAAAAAGAGAGAGTGTATGATCCAGATCATTAAAGATCGCTTAGGACGCTTTTTATCCGGCAAGGGATGGGCTGAACTTGTTTGTTTTGGCTTGATCACGCTGGGTATTTTTGTCCGACTCAAGCATTATTTCACGAATTGTTCGTTGTGGACCGATGAGGCGTGGGTGGCCGTGAGCCTGACAAGCCGCTCTCTCTGGGATATTGTGCGCGGTGTTGAGGTCTTTCCTGATTTTTCAAAGCCGCCATTAGGCTTTCTTGTGCTGACAAAGACCGCGACCCTTATTTTTGGTGCGCAGGAATACGCGCTACGCCTTTTTCCATTTATTTTTGGGGTAGCTTCCTTGTTTTTGTTCTATCGTTTGCTCAAAAGATTTCAGGATAGAACGCTAATGATCCTGGCTCTGGGTTTCTTTTGTTTGTCGCCGTCTTTGATCTATTATTCCGCGGAATTAAAGCAATATTCTTTAGACCTATTCTTAGGGCTTGTGCTTGTCTTGATCTTTGGCCGTTTCATGCAGGCCCCTTTTCGCTTTAAAACTTCCTGCGCGATCGGATTGATAGGCGCTGTTGCGATGTGGATCTCTAACGCGACATTATTTATTTTGGCAAGTTTTGGATTTACCGCGTTCTTTATGACCGTTTTGAGAAAGCGATGGCGATGTTTGATGTGCGCTTTTCTGATCTATGGCTGCTGGGCTGTTAGTTTTTGGTTTCTTTATCAGCGAGTCCTGTCCAGCATGGTCACAAATGATCTGTTGTTCCAGATGTGGAAGGGCGCTTTACTGGAAAGTCCTTTATTCTCTTGGGCTGCCGCTCAATGGGTCCAAAAGGTTTTCTCAGAAATGTTCGTTGATCCGCTTTATTTTCCGACCGCGGCCGTTGGATTTCCGTTGTTCGTTTTAGGCCTGATATCATTGATCCGAAAACAAAAAGTTTACGCGTTCTTATTTTTATTTTCCATACTTGTTACACTAGCCGCAGCTATTTTTCATAAATATCCGTTCAGGGGGAGGCTTTTGTTATTTTTATTTCCTGGTGTTCTCATATGTGTTGTGGAAGGTGTCCTATGGCTGGCGCGCAATATCCATAAAAAGTTTTCTTTGGCCGTTGTCGTTGCGCTGATGATCTGCCTTGGCAGTCAGGCATTCTTTGCCATGCTTCAAGGGTTCACGAAGGATTATTGCCGTGAACATACGCGAGAAGCGATAGGGTTTGTTTGCCAGAATTACCAAAAAGGAGACCTCCTGTTCCTTAATTCAGCCGCTCAATTCCCGTTATGGTATTATGGCGGACGCTGCCATCTGGCTAGGCTTTTTACGACGGAATGGGCTGGGATGGAGAATGGCGTTCCAAAGCAAGGCGTGCGGATCGCGAAATTCTGGGAAGGGTATCGTCTGTTGAAAGATAAACGTTTTACGTTCTTTCGCTATGAATTCAATGTGTACAGCAAGACCCATCAATATGTCAGGTCATTGGTACGTGCGGAAATGACCGGCGATGATGTTTTCTTTGTTTTTGAAGGGACTCCTTTGCCTTACTCGGTGAACGCGCCTCGGGCCTGGGTGCTTTTAGCGGGAGCGTCTGAGAAATTCGAGAATATTGTTTTAAGCGCGTTTGATCTGCGGTTTTCAAAGATTTCTGAATTTCGAACAAAGGGGATGAGCGCGCATCTTTATCGAACGCGCTGATCTGCAGGACAGCATATAAAAAAGGCGTGAACTAATAAAGTTCACGCCTTTTTTATATGCTTTAGCCCGCGTTCGTTTATAGAAGCGGCGCAAAAACCAAAGCGACAACAGCCATCAGCTTGATCAAGATGTTCATGGATGGGCCTGTTGTGTCCTTAAAAGGATCGCCAACGGTGTCGCCAACAACAGCAGCTTCATGAGCTGGTGTTCCTTTTCCGCCGAGGTTTCCAGCTTCAATCCATTTCTTGGCATTATCCCAAATAGCGCCTCCGTTGGTCATCATGATGCCTAAAAGAACGCCGCAGACAAGGGATCCTGCCAGAAATCCTGCTAAGGCTTCCTTTCCCATAAAGAATCCTATGGCTAAGGGAGCGACAACAGCTATGACGCCAGGGACGATCATCTCTTTAAGAGAACCCTTGGTGACAATGTCAACACAACTTGCGGTATTGGGTTTTGCTTTTCCTTCGCGCAACCCGAGGATCTCTTTGAATTGTCTTCGGATCTCGATAACCATCATATCCGCTGTACGGCCGACGGCTTTCATAGTTAAGGCCGCAATGACAAAAGGCATAAGGGCGCCTAATAACAATCCTAACACGACTTTGATATTCGCGAGATCAATAACGCTGATATTCGCGGTATGCTGATAAGCTGAGAATAAGGCAAGCGCTGTTAAAGCCGCGGAACCGATCGCGAAACCTTTACCAATAGCTGCGGTTGTGTTGCCTAAAGCATCGAGCTTATCCGTGATTTTGCGGATCTCTTTGGGAAGCCCAGACATCTCCGCGATCCCTCCGGCGTTATCCGCGATCGGGCCGTAAGAATCCGTGGACATGACGATACCGATCGTTGCCAACATTCCAACAGCAGAGATCGCGATACCGTAAAGTCCGCTAAAATGATAAGAAATGAACATCGACAAGGTGATCGTTAGAATAGGAAGGATCGTGCTTTCAAACGCTGTTGCTAATCCGACAATAATATTCGTCGCAGCCCCGGATTGACAGCTTTTTGCCACAGCTTTGATAGGGGCTCCGCTTGTGAAATATTCACTTTCAAGCCCGATCAGGATGCCGGCTAAAAGACCGCTAACAACTGCCCAGAAAACACCAATTTCGCCTACAGTTGATTTGACCAAAAAGAAAGCAAAGGTAATAAAAAGAATACCGCTGATATAGGTTGCATATCTTAATGCTTCCTGCGGTTCCAATTTCTTTAAGATCCCCATCGCAAGCAAGCTGAGCAAGGAAGCGACCAGGCCGACGGCGATCAATCCTAAGGGCAAGAACATCCAGGGGAGAGGATTTAAGAAGGTCGCGCCGATAGCAATGGTCGCGATCACAGACCCGACATAAGATTCAAACAGGTCTGCGCCCATGCCGGCTGTATCACCAACACAATCACCGACATTGTCTGCGATAACACCTGGATTGCGTGGGTCATCTTCGGGAATGTGCTCTTCAACTTTTCCTACTAAATCTGCGCCAACATCAGCGCTTTTTGTATAGATCCCACCGCCAACACGGGCAAAGAGCGCGACAGAGGACGCGCCCATGGCAAAGCCATTAATGATCAAAGGGTCTTTGGTCAGAATATAAACAACGCTTAATCCTAACAGTCCAAGCGCTGCAACAGAGATGCCCATGACAGATCCGCCTCGAAAAGCCACATCGAGTGCGGCGGGTGTTCCGCCATCGACCGCGGCTTGGGTTGTGCGCGCGCTGGAGCGCGTTGCGGCTTCCATGCCTAAAACACCAGCCAGCATGGAGCAAAATGCGCCAAGAAGATACGCGAACGCGGTGCCTAAGCTTAAGAATTTAGCCAAAACAACAAAAACGATAAGACCGAAAACAATAATGACGGTGTATTCTCTTTTAAGAAAAACCATGGCGCCTAAGTGAACTTCTTCAGCGATCTCGATCATGCGGGCTGACCCCTGATTCTTGCGCTTGACATCAAAATATGTCCAGACGGCGACTAGGAGCCCAAAGATCCCTAGAAGCGGAATGAAGTTTAAATAATTCATTGTTTCTCCTCCTTGTTGTGATAAGCCTCCACAGCTTACCGATTGTTGATTATCATTGTTATAGTGCAAGAGCCCTTAAGATTCAAGAAAAAGTATTGAAAAGAAGTTTTGGGCCTTATGTCAGTATCGAGGCTTAGAATAAAAAAATATTGTACTCCCTATTTTCTTATTAGAAAGAAAAAAGTTGAAAATATGCGATGCAAACAGCGATTGATCTTTTGTTTAGGCCAAGGTTCTTCAAGGGTTGATCGGTGAAAGCGTTAAGGCAAGCCCGAATGTTCAGCAATAAAGATTGCGGTCAAGATTGCGGTATTGAATGGCTTCGGCGATGTGTTCCGGCAGGATGCGTTTTTCATTGCCAAGATCAGCGATCGTCAGCGCGATCTTTAAGATTTTATCATGAGCCCGCGCGGAAAAATGCAATTCGTCTATAGCTGTTGTTAAAAGTTGCTGCGATGTGGAATCCATAACGCAGAATTCTTCTGTCTGTCGATGGCTCATCTGGGCATTGGAAAAGATCTTTGTTCCATGAAATCTTGCGAGCTGACGGTTGCGGGCATGTGCTGTGCGCTGTTTGATCTGGCGCGAAGATTCACAACCAGTTTTTGTTAGAAGTTCAGGGGCGGTTAAGGACGGTACTTCCAAGTGGATATCGATGCGATCCAACAAAGGCCCGGAGATCTTTGACAAATATCTTTGGATCTTCTGCAGACTACAGGTGCATTCTTTTTTTGGGTCAGTGAGCCAGCCGCACGGGCAAGGGTTCATCGCGGCAACAAGCATAAAGCGGGCAGGGAATTTCGTGCTTTTATAGGCTCGCGCTACATGGACCACGTGATCTTCAAGAGGTTGTCTCAGGGCCTCAAGAACGTTGCGATTAAACTCCGGCAACTCGTCCAGGAAGAGAATACCGTTGTGAGCCAAGCTGGCTTCCCCTGGCCTTGGGATCGTGCCGCCTCCGACCAAAGAAACATCAGAGGCTGTGTGGTGCGGACAGCGAAAAGGCCTGAGCCCAAAGTTTGTTAGACTTGGGTCCATCAGCCCAGCCGCTGAATGAATTTTGAGCGTTTCCAGGGCTTCTTCTTTTGTGAGATCAGGCAAGATCGTTACGAGCCTTCTTGCCAGCATGGTTTTCCCACTGCCCGGAGGCCCTACCAAAAGG
>CAZAOD010000053.1:0-2733 GCA_964486675.1 uncultured Planctomycetales bacterium
TTAGTCATTCAAGCCCTGCGTTATTTGGGCCAAAATAATATTGATGACAGAACAATCGATATCCTTAAGAAGAGATTATCTTCTAGTGATAAACGCCAGCTTATTAGTGATCTGCGGTTTGCCCCTGTGTGGATTGGCGTGATATTTCGAAAATTACAAGGATAAGATTCTATGGACAAATTTGTATCACTTGCCGCTAAAGATAAGCGTGCCTACTTTGAGGTAGCGGCCGCTAATTTAAACATAATGCCGCAGTTGGTTGAGAAGGACTTTTGGGTATGCTGGATTCTGAAAACCCTCTTTTCCTTGCCAGAAATCGGAACGCATTTGACTTTTAAAGGCGGGACTTCTCTCTCGAAATGCTACAACGTCATAAAGCGGTTTTCGGAAGATATTGATATTTCCATAGAGCGGACGTTTTTATCGAAAACAAAATCGATTGAACCGGGCAAAGATAAAAGCAATAAGGAAAATCAGAAACGGCTTAAAGAATTGCAAGAGATATGTAAGGCTAAGATTGGCGAAGTTATTGTCCCCAGTTTAAAGCAGGCAATTGCCACGGCATTGCCCAATAAAAAAGAGTGGAACCTTGCGTTGGATGAGGATGCTCCCGATGGTCAAACGGTTCTATTCACGTTTCCCCACGCTATGGCGAGCGCCATAGAGAGCTACGTGAAGTCTTCTGTCAAACTTGAATTTGGTGCGCGCGCTGATCATTGGCCGGTTGAATCCGCGACCATTGTGCCGTATATCGTGAATGTTCCCGGTGAGAGCGTGGTAGAAGGATTCTCCGTTCGTGTTTTGGCCGCGGAGCGAACCTTTTGGGAGAAGGCGACGATTCTGCACATGATTTATCACCGTCCAGCGGAGAAAACTGTGCCTCCCAGGATGTCACGGCACTATTATGACGTTTACGCGATGGCTAATTCGCTTATTTACAAAAAAGCTTTGGAGCATATTTCGCTTTTAAAAGATGTTGCGGAACACAAGGCTTTATTTTTTCGAGATACTAAGGCGCGCTATGAAGAAGCAACTCCGGTGGGATTGAAATTGCTACCTCGTGACGATCAAACGAGTACGCTTAAAAACGATTACCGTCAAATGCAACAGATGTTTTTTGAAGAACCGCCGACATTTGACCAGATTATTGAAAAGTTACAGGTTTTGGAGAAAGAAATTAACAGGATTAAATTATGAATCACTGGTGGACAGTGCGGTGCTAACGTCCTGACGTTGTGGTCACCGGGAAGCGGTTAAAACAAGGCGATGAAAATAGCTAAAAAAGAAACAGGAATAAAAACTTGGCCAAAAGATGACAGGCCAAGAGAGAAACTCCTCAAAAGCGGCGAAGATGCTTTGAGTGACGCCGAACTTTTGGCTATTATTCTTCGTGTCGGCGTTAGGGGGCAGAGCGCTTTGGATTTAGCCAGAAGTATCATTAAAAAATTCGGATCGTTCAGAGAATTAAGTCAAGCCGGGGCGTTGGATTGGAAAGAATTTAAAGGTTTGGGAAACGCTAAAATAGCCCAGATACGAGCGGCGATAGAGATTGGGAAACGGTTTTATGAGGGGCAGATCACTCCGAAGAAAATCAAGGTTGAAAAAGCCGCGGATGTTTTCGCTCTTCTATCTCCTCGCATGCGTGATTTAAAAAAAGAGACTTTTAAAGTCCTGTATCTTGATACTAAAAATCGTTTGATAAATATCGTTGAGCTTGGCATTGGGACTGTGGATGAAGTTAGCCCTATTGTCAGAGAAATATTTCATAAGGCGCTGGAGTGTTGCGCTAGTTCATTTATTTGCGCGCATAATCACCCATCTGGTAGCTGTGAGCCAAGTGTTGATGATCGGAATTTGACGAAGGATATTTTGAACGTGAGCAAGCCAATAAAAATTAATTTCTTGGATCACGTTATTATTGGAGATAACGCTTTTTACAGCTTCGCCGATGAAGGATTGATGGATAATTAAATAGGAATACGCAATGAAAAAACAAACAGACACATTAAAAGTTCTCTCATTATTCTCGGGTTGTGGCGGTATGGATTTGGGCTTCGAAGGAGGGTTTACTGTTCTTAGAAAATCCTTAAATGAAAAAGTTCATCCAGATTGGTTGAGAAACACTATAAATAATCATTGGATTATGCTTCCCAAGACGACGTTCAAGACGGTTTTCGCCAATGATATCTTGCCAGCCGCGAAAGCGAGTTGGATCCCTTATTTTGATAAGGAATGTAGAAATGGTTACTTGTTTCATTCCGAGAGCATAGTTGATTTAGTAAAAAAACACGTGTCCGGGGAGGCTAAAGTTTTTCCCGCCGTCGATTTAGTGACGGGAGGATTTCCTTGCCAGGATTTTAGCGTGGCCGGAAAACGCAAGGGTTTTAATTCTCATAAAGGGCATCATGGTGGCCTTCTTAACGGCACGGATGCTTCAGAAGAGAATCGTGGGAAACTGTATATGTGGATGAAGGCTGTTATAGAAATAGTTCGCCCTAAGGTTTTTATCGCTGAAAATGTTAAGGGTCTTGTTTCATTGGCTGACGCTAAAAAGATTATCGAGAATGACTTTCGCTCTATTGGTGGAGACGGGTACTTAGTTGTTGACGCTAAGGTCTTAAGGGCTCAGGACTATGGAGTCCCCCAGACGAGGGAAAGGGTTGTTTTTATCGGGTTCAAAAGAGACGCTTTAACCAAAGCAGCTATTAAACAATTAACCGCGCTCAGAGATGA
>CAZAOD010000053.1:2743-6624 GCA_964486675.1 uncultured Planctomycetales bacterium
AAGAACCAGAATATTCGAGTGACCCAGCTCAAAAGGTTTATTCAAAAGCTAAGTGGTACGGGAAGCATTGCCAAGGTCAAAGCGAAGTTGATTTAGCGGGGTTAGGGCCAACTATTCGAGCTGAGCATCATGGTAATATCGAATTTAGGCGTTTGTCAAAAGAACATGGTGGCAGTCACCTAAAAGAACTTGAGGCGGGGCTGAAAGAAAGACGGTTGACTGTCAGAGAATGCGCGAGGATTCAAACTTTCCCCGATGATTTTATTTTCACAAGAAGCGCCTCTGTTTTTGGTCCGGATTTCGCTTTGAGTCCATCTGATGGCTACCGGGTGATTGGCAACGCCGTGCCGCCGTTACTGGCTTTTCACGTGGCGTGGCGCTTGCAAGAATTATGGCCATCGCTTTTTAAGAAAGGATCAAAATGATTATATCTAAAAGAGCTGATGCTAAGGAAAACGCGTTTGAATCATTACTGAATAAAGGAGTCGGCGCTATAGAAACGGAAGCGCTAAAGACGCCGAAACGTTATTGTGGGTTGTCTTCGTCCGAATTTGAAAAAGAAGTCTATAACTCAATGCTGATTTCTTCAAAAAAGACGGAATTTGAAGGCACTATTCAACTCATATCGGGGCACAAATTTCCGGATATCGTTGCTAAAAAGTATTACGGTGTGGAAGTGAAAATAACGAAGCAAGATCATTGGCGTAGCACGGGCAATAGTGTTCTTGAGACGACAAGAATCGAAGGCGTGGAAAGAATATATCTTTTTTTCGGAAGGCTGGTCGCTCCGCCAAAATTTAAGTTTAGAAAATATGAAGAATGTCTCTATGACATAGCGGTGACTCATTCTCCGAGATATTTGATCGATATGGAATTAGCTTCGGGGAGTACCATCTTTGACAAGATGGGCACTGAATACGATGTTTTGAGGAAATTAGATAATCCGATCAAGGAAGTGGTTCGCTATTTTCGTAAAATCGCTAAAAAGGGCGAAGAACCTTGGTGGATGGATCCCGGGGAGGAAGTCGAAGCGACGTTAAGTCCAACGGTGACCTTGTGGAGTAATTTGTCGGAAGAGAAACAAAATTTATTTAGAAATGAAGCAATGGCGAGATTTCCGGAGATATTCGGAAGAAGTCAGACTAAGTATCAAAATTTCGCAGCTTGGTTAGCCGCTCGACACGGCGTTGTTGATTCCTCTCTCCGTGATAGATTTACGGCTGGAGGCCAACAGACGATCGTGATTAATGGCGCGGCTTATCATAAAATCCCCAAAATTTTCTATTATCTTCAAAAGAACGCCAAGGAAATTATTGATATCGTTTCGAGACTTACTGTTGAAGAGGTGCGTCACTACTGGGATTTGAAGGAATACATTAAATCGAGCGAGCTTGTGGACACTTGGGTCCGGTTAGTGATTCATCATTCAAAAGATATCTTGCCCAAGACTGAGAAATTCATTGTGCATCTTTTGGGAGACGCTTTTGGTGAGCGAAAATCGCCTAAATCACTAAAAGACGCCATGAAACAATACGGATTGCGGTACTAAACATGGTCAGGAGAAAGATTAAAAATTATTTAGGACGGAACTTTAATAAAGAACGAACGGTTGACAAAATCTCTAAAGAGCGCCGTTCAGCTGTAATGTCTAAAATCAGATCTCGAGACACGAAATTTGAAGAGGATTTTATTCAAGCCTTAAGGCGGTCCACAAAGATGAGGTTTGAGAAGAATGTCCACTTGATAAAGGGCAAACCGGACATTGTTTTCAGAAAAGCGATGGTTTGCGTGTTTTTAGACAGCGATTTTTGGCATGGTTGGCAATATCCCCGCTGGAAGCATCTTTTAAAAAATGATTTCTGGCGGGAAAAGATCGAGAATAACCGAGCCCGAGATCGAAGAACCACTTTATTTTTGAGGAAACATGGCTGGTCTGTGATCCGGATTTGGGAACATGCGATAAAGAATAAGATTAATTTGGAGATCCAAAAAATCATCAGAGCTTTGAGAAGAAATTCTTAAAGATATGATACGTTGCATTATGAGGTATCGTTAATGGTACGATTAGCAATACAATTAACAGATGAACAACAAAAAGTGGTAGAGCATCTCGGTGTTCCTTTGCGTGTCTTAGCTGGCCCGGGCACAGGGAAAACATTTTGCATTATTGAACGAATCAAATCGCTGATAAACGATCACAAAATTAAGCCAGCATCAATATGCGCAATCACATTTACGAATGCCGCATCTGGGGAACTGCGAAATAGATTGGAAAAATCTGGAATAAAATCAGATGCCCTTCCATATGTAAATACCCTTCATGGTTTTGCTATGGGCATCCTAAAGAATCATTTACAGAGAGCTGGATTGAAACCAGAATTTAGGCCAGTATATGGGGTTATCCAGCGAATTTTAACGGAAGATGTTGTTGAAGATTTGCGTCACAAAAAAATTGTATTAAAACGGAACGATATCCGCGATTATTTATGTGCTCACCTTCAAGAAAAAGCCAAGGCAGGGATTCCTTCTCACCTATCTGCTGATCATATCAAAATTAAAGCATTAAAGGAATTTTCTAAGCGATATCACGAAAACCTTGAATTCTACAATGCGGTGGATTGGGCTGACGTCTTGCATAAAACGATAGATTTAATTGATTCTTACGACGACATCAGGTCTGAGATTCATGATAAAACCAAGCACTTATTAGTTGATGAATATCAGGATTTGAGCCCGCTTGAACAAGAATTCGTTGAGAAAATATGCGGAGACAGTTCGGGCTTATGTATTGTTGGGGATGATGACCAGTGCATTTATGAAACATTTAGATTTGCCGCTCCGCAGGGGATTATCGATTTTCCGAAGAAGTATAAAAATGCGGGGTTGTTGTATATAACTCAATGCAGACGATGCCCTCCTAAAGTCATAGAAGCGGCCTTAAATCTAATAAAAAATAATGTGCGGCGGGTGCGCGAGAAGGTTTTAGTGCCGTTTAACAAAGACAAGAAAGGGTTCGTTGTCACACTTATAAGGAAAAGCAAGAAATCTGAAAAAGAATGGCTTGTATCTACAATTCTTGAGCTTCTCAAGAAAAATTATGAATATAAAGACATAATGATCTTATTTACTGACGGGAAGATCGCAAAAGATTATGTCGTTGCTCTTAGGGATGCTGGCATACCTCTGGATGTCCAGCTCACGGTGTCAAATATATTTGGCACGGAATATTTTGTCTGGTTGATGGCAACATTAAAATGGCTGATAAATAACGACGACAATTTAAGCATTCGTCAGTGTTTGGCTTTTGCTAAACAGATTGGGTCAGAAACTATTCGACAGCTTCGTTTACAAGCATTTGCCTCAGATAGTAGTTTATGGGAAGAGATAGAGAATG
This sequence comes from uncultured Planctomycetales bacterium, assembly GCA_964486675.1. Classification (GTDB taxonomy): domain Bacteria; phylum Omnitrophota; class Gorgyraeia; order Zapsychrales; family Aceulaceae; genus CALGLP01. The sequence continues at coordinate 6,138 of CAZAOD010000053.1, forward strand.
TCGCCAAGAATCCCGATGCTTTCAAGAAAATGCGGCAAAGAAATAAATTAATTTCATTTTATAAATTTTTATCCGACCTTAAAAGTGCCACAAAATTTTCTAGCATTATAGAAGAATATTTTAAATATTTACCGGAAGCAAAGGATGACAAAGGGTGCGTTGAGGCATTAGAGCATTTTAAAAAATTTGATGGGCAGGAAACGATTGTAAACCTTGCAGATATTATAGAAGATTTTGAACAGCGCATCGATTCCGGAGAAATAGAAAACAAATACAAAAAGGAACCGAAGGAAGTTCGGGTTATGTCTATGCATTCAGCAAAAGGTTGTGAGGCTCCCATTGTGTTTATTCCTGCTCTCGAAGATGACGTAATCCCGGGAATATATGCGACGAATATTGAAGAGAAACGACGTTTGTTTTATGTGTCATTGACAAGGGCAAAAGTCGGTGTTTATTTAACATGGGCGAAGCAACGCACCGGACAAGA
>CAZAOD010000053.1:6634-7777 GCA_964486675.1 uncultured Planctomycetales bacterium
GTCGTTTTCTCGATGAAATTAATACATAACGTGTTTAGTGGTGGCTAAATTCCTTCAATTATTATGAAAATCATTTGTCGACGATGCAAGAAAGTTATCGGAGAACAGGCGCCCTATCAGAATGATTCTGAAATTAAGGCTAAATGCGTTGAATGTATTGCTAAGGATAAAATAGCCGGCGCGCGTTTTACTCCAAGACCGGAGTTGCAAGATGGTCGGGAAATTACGTTAGATAGCGGTCTTAAGGGTAGGCTTTGGGCAGTCAAAGACAAATCAAAAGAAATATCTTTATTTGAAGTAGTTGCATCTGGAAAAAGGTTCCTTTGTGTTGAGCAGATGCGGAATGTTTTTAAACAGCATGTCGACAAGGCTAAGGCAGACGATATCGACGTGTCATTTTTGCACTCAATGAAGTGTAAAATTGATGATCTAAAAAGACGGCCCAAGAAGGATGATCCGATTGAAACCAAGAACAGCTCGCGCGACATGACACAATATAATTGCACTATGACTGTTTCCAAGAATTTTGCTCTGAGCATGTTTGACAGTAAGGTCAATCAGTTCCAAGAAATTGCTGAAATTATTAAGCGGGCGGGCGCTCGTTCATTTGATGAGTTTCGTGAAAAAGCCATTGAGAGGCAAAAAACTGCTAAATGAAATACCCCATCAGGCGTTTAGCGATAATTGAGGACGTATGATCGTATCTGCAAAAGAAATTAATGGTATTCTTTCCGAATATTTTAATATCATTGATTCATATTTTGGGAGCATTAAGCATCATCTCGGCAAAGAAGAAGACAGCCACATTGATTTGGCAACATATATGGCTCGGTATCCTCTGGTTTCTGATTTGATCATTGACGCAATCGATGATATAGATGAGCAAATCAATAACTTCTGGCGAAGGAATTTAAAAATCGTTGTTGAATATGTAAAACAGCAAAATTCTCTGAAATGCCTTTATTCTGGCGACATCTCGCCGGTGGTTCTTGAAAACTTTGTTAAGCGTTCGGCTTTCTATGTCGATACTGTTATTCTCGCCGATCCCATTTATAATCTCACACTGTTTCAAAAACAAATAATCCTCGACAGGAAATATTATCTCCAAAAGTTAATTCGCCATGTCTTTAACATATGGAAACT
>CAZAOD010000053.1:7787-10068 GCA_964486675.1 uncultured Planctomycetales bacterium
TAAAGATTTAGCCCTTTTGGATTCACCGCAGAAGGTGATCTTGATTCTTCCTATCAATTTACATCTCGTCAATCAAGAGGATAGGAACGGTTTGATTGCCACGGCGGATCAAAATCTCGCGGCCTATGTTGGAAGGGTGCTTGATGTTAAACTGGAAAGCGGAGAAGCTTGCCTTGATTATTTGGAGAAAGAAACAAGCGTTGAAGGGCTATTCAAACAGTTTAAGCATCCTGAATTGTTGCCGCATATTTTTGCAGATCAGGATTCATTCCAAGAGTTTCTGACGGATTTTAGTAACACAGGGAAATTTGCTAAATTTAAGGAGAAGGAGTCTGTTGGCTGGGATTTTGGCATTTATTTGCGATCGCAGTTTATCCGTGTTCAAGAACACAAATATTTCTGCGAGAAGCTGGTTGCAGAGCCAATTTATGATTATGAATTGCCATGGTTTTTCTTTAATTATGAGATGGGTGGTGTTGATATGGACGCGGCAATCGCAACAGCCTTACAGGGTGAGAAGTTTCATTGGATTAGCAAGGTGCCCCTATCAGCGATTACAGTAATGAGGGCTGAGAATAAATTGGAGTATATGCGGAGTGTATTACGGCAAGGAGTCACTGATTTAAAAGCTAAAAAAGATAAGGATTTAATTGTGGTTGGCGAACAAATTGAGGCAAATTTCAAAGATGCATTCGCAAAGCAGGATTCTGAAATAGGGGTTTTGCAGGCGCAAGTTAACAAGATAGTGCGCAAAGACATTCCAATTACGTCCGCTGGATTCTTAGCGGGGTTTATCCCGCCCCCATACGGCACAGTCGTTTCCTTGCTTTTTGCTGGGAGAGATATCAAGAAGTCACTAGCCGAGAAAGCCGCTTTAGAGACAACGATAAGTCAAAAGAACAAGAATTTTATTAATCTATTACTTAGGTCATATGAACGAAAAGATTGATTTTGATTTCTTTGGCGATGGCATGCGAATTTTCTTGGATTATATCCATAGACAATTCAAGAAAGATCCTGATTACATGCCGCACCCATTAATTCGTGCGTTTGAGTGCGCTATCCAAGGCGCGGAAAAGGCGAAAGTTGGCGAAACTTTCATGGGTGTGTCACAGAACGGAACGCCGACAAACGTTTGTAACCCATTTATTGTGGTTTTGGAAAAGCTGGAATCCGGAGTCGGAGTCAAAGAAATACGAAACATTAAAGTCAACAAGACTGTACCCATCGATGTCATGCTTATTATATTCAGATTGCAGATTGTATTAGATCGAATCGAGGGTGATTGTGTAAATCCCGCACAAATGGTGGATTCATTAAATGCTGTAATTCCCGGTAATAAATTCTATGCCTTAGGTGATCGCTGGAAAGAGGCGCGGGATGAATTTAAAAAACTTCTTGAAGAAGGTAAAATTCATGTGCCCAATGACTCGAAGCTTATAGATGGGCTTACCAGTATAACTTATAGTATGTCGTGGGATGAGTATCCTAATAATGTTCGGGCCTTTATTGGCAGTTCTATCGCTCAGAAAGACAACATGCCTTCTGGCACCGTGATTATCACTTCTCCAACTAATTCAAAAATCGAGAAATTTAAAATTTTCGATTCTGCGACAGAATTCTTGCTTGGAAAAACAGCGGAGTATTTATTCAAGACTCCAGAAAAATAGGCAAAAAATCAGGACAGGCATTTATTGACGATTTAGATCATCGCGTAGATGAAAAGGATAGGGGAACTATTAGGAAATTCCTAATAGTTCGATTTTTGAAGTTGGGTAACGAAATCTTCCTGTTCTTTGGGATTTTTGAGTAGTTGCCGCAATTGGCGCTCGGTGACGAGGCGTTTGGGCATGGGATCGCCCAAGGCTTCTATGGCTTTGACCAGTGGGGTGTTAAGGCCGAGAAGGCTGGTATATTGCCAGATCCGGACCCGGGAGATGCCTACTTTGCGGGCAAGGTCGGATTCATTCTTGGCTTGGCCTGATTCGAGCATCCGTGCGTATTCTTTGGCCACGAAGATGGGGTTGCGGTAGGTTTTAGGCGGTTTGGGGCGAATCCTGCGGGCGTCTTCAGGCGTCTGGCCGTCCCGGATGACGGATATAATGCGGTGGTTCCATTTGCCCTGTTCGGTCAGAATCGCCGTGTGGTGCCATAAAAGCCAATTCCCTGTGAACTGTTGGGGGAGGGAGCCAGTTTGATGCAAAAAAGGGTCACCATTCGGTGACCCCTTTTTGTTGCCAGTCATTTCGACCAATAATTGTATTGCGATAACTTCCATTGT
>CAZAOD010000054.1:0-1027 GCA_964486675.1 uncultured Planctomycetales bacterium
GAACAGTGCCAGATGGGCAGTTTGACTGGGGCGGTTCCCTTCTAAAATGTAACGACGGGGTCCAAAGGTCTCCTCAAGACGGTCGGCAATCGTCTGTAGAGTGCAAAGGCATAAGGAGGCTTAACTGTGACACTGACAAGTGGAACAGGTACGAAAGTAGGGCTTAGTGATCCGGTGGTTGAATATGGGATTGCCATCGCTCAACGAACAATAGGTACTCTGGGGATAACAGGCTGATCGCGCTCGAGAGTTCATATCGACAGCGCGGATTGGCACCTCGATGTCGGCTTATCGTATCCTGGGGCTGTACAAGGTCCCAAGGGTCCGGCTGTTCGCCGGTTAAAACGGTACATGAGCTGGGTTTAGAACGTCGTGAGACAGTTCGGTCTCTATCTGGTGTGGGCGCACGATACTTGAAGAGGATCTCTCCCTAGTACGAGAGGACCAGGAGAGACGAACCTCTGGTGTTCCAGTTATCCTGCCAAGGGTAGTCGCTGGGTAGTCATGTTCGGAAGGGATAAGCACTGAAAGCATATAAGTGCGAAGCTCACCTCAAGATTAGGTATCGTTCTTCAGCAATGAAGTGAAGGCACCTTGTAGACTACAAGGTTGATAGGCTGCGTGTGTAAGATCCGTAAGGATTTAAGCTGAGCAGTACTAATCTGCCGAATGCTTGACTTTTAATAAATTTCAAGCTCGCGTTTCTTAATGTGGTTTGTTTGCAATTACATAATTGTATATTTTTGGATATGTCCAGTGACATTGCCGAGGAGGAAACACCCGTTCCCATACCGAACACGGAAGTTAAGCTCTCTGGGGTCGATGGTACTACCTTCGCAAGGAGGCGGGAGAGTAGAAAGTTGCTGGGCTAAATTTGCCCCGCATTCTTCTAAAAAAAGAATGCGGGGTTTTTTATTTATGATCTATTTGGGAAACAGTTTATCGCGCTGGAAGGCGTAGCAAAATCCAGCGGTAAAGGATGGCAGTATCAAGAGGATAAATACGAGCGCGACCGCGAGCGCTGTGA
>CAZAOD010000054.1:1037-9174 GCA_964486675.1 uncultured Planctomycetales bacterium
CTTGCGTGGGTAAATGCGCAAAGCGTTTTCCACTCATAAGAGCGGCTTGCTAAAAGAAGTAATATCCTGGCCTCAAAATGTATTTGCCAGACGATCGTTGGAAGCCAACGGACATGGAATGTGAACAAAAAGAGTGGAATGATAGACAGAAGCTCAGCGCTAAGGCTGATCAGATTGAGATAGTACATGATCCCATAGGTTTGATTAAAAGCCATTAAGACACGGTAATATTTTTGGGCCATAGATTCGTCAACAAGGAATGTAAGAAAGATAAACAGCATACCTAATGCGTAAAGCACGAAATAGATCTTCCAGGCCCAATGTGTTTTATTTTTCATAGGTATTATTATGCCATAGCTTCCTAAAATCAGTAGTAGTTTTCTTGAATTCTGAGAATTCGATTTATTTTTGATCTTATTTTTGCGATAATACATGCTAATCAAAGAGGGAAAAGATGAACCAAAATTTCTTTTCAGTCGTCGATATGATCTGCGCGAAAGACGCGCGCTATAAGCGGGAAGCCTATGAGTTCGTCATGGAGGCGTTGACGTTCACTCAAAAGCGTTTTCGCCGCGATAAGCATGTGACCGGTGAAGAACTTTTAGTTGGGATCAAGCAGCTTTTGCAGCGTAAATTCGGCTTAATGACCCTGACGGTTTTGCAGCACTGGGGTGTGCATGCCACAGAGGATTTCGGACATATTGTTTTCAATCTCGTCCACCACAAGGTCCTTAGTAAGACGGATGAGGATACACTCGAAAGCTTTCGCAATGGATACGACTTCCATGAAGTTTTTCATGTTGGATACCGCAAGCGATTCCACCGGCAGATCAGCCGTTTACGCAACGTTTAACATAAAGGAGGATGTATGATCATTGCTATGGTTCTTTTTGGATTGATCGTTTTGTCTTTTTTGTTTTCGGTCAGCATTTATAATCTTTTGATCGCGATGCGCCAGAACGTGAAGAATGGATGGTCGCAGATCGATGTTCAGCTGAAACGTCGCCACGACCTGATCCCCAACCTTGTTGAGACCGCCAAAGGATACATGGCGCATGAAAAACAAACGCTTGAAAATGTGATCAAAGCCCGTCAACAGGCTGTTGACGCCAGCGGCCTGAAGGATAAACAGCAAGCGGAGAATTTTCTTTCGAGCACGCTAAAAAGTCTTTTTGCTGTCGTTGAGAATTATCCAAACCTAAAAGCTGACCAGCACATGCTTAAAGTTCAGGAAGAGCTTACGACAACAGAGAATAAGATCGCCTTTGCGCGCCAGTATTATAATGATGAAGTCGCGCGCTTTAATACCGCGGTGCAAACATTTCCAAATAATATGATCGCTGGCTTCTTCCATTTTACCAAAGAAGATTTCTTTGAGATCGTTAATCCGGTCGAGAAAGAAGCCCCGCAGGTCAAGTTTTAAACGACTGATCCGATAAATTTCTATGCCTTATTCTTTCACGCAGATCGAAAAAGAGAAAGGACGCGTGATCGCCTTTGTCTTTTCGGCTCTTCTTGCCTTTTATTTCATTACAGCTTTTATTTTGTATGTCGCATGCAAGAATCTATTTTTTGCTCAGTATACCCTCAAACAATATCAGGCGCCTTTTCATTGGCAATGGATCTCAGGCACAGAGGCGTTATGGCTGTTTGCGATAGCATTTTTTTGCGGTATCGGTCATTGGGTTTTTACGGTCAACGGCCTTGTTGAAAAGATCCTGGGTATCTTAAAAGCAGAGCGTCTTAACCCGGAAGACAAATACCATGTTGTATTTCGCAATATTATTGATGAGGTTTCTGTGGCAACTGGAGGAGTAAGGATCGAGGGTGTTGTGATCCCGGTTTGCGCCATGAACGCTTTTGCGATCTCGGATTTTAGCGGGCGCAATGTGATCGGTGTGACAGAAGGGCTTTTGGCAAGGCTTTCGCGCGCTCAACTTGAGGCTGTGGTCGGTCATGAGGCCGCGCATATCGTCTCAGGAGACTGTTTATCCACGACCGTCACAACTGCGATGTTCGAGATCTATCATTCGATCCGGCAGATCCTTGGCCATCTGATGACCAAGGGAAGATCAAGCAAGAACGGCGATTACGGGGTGATCCCTGGCATCTTTGTGATATACGCATTATTGAGCTTTGCCTCGTTCATGGGGCATCTTCTGCGTCTTTTTGTTTCACGGCAGCGCGAGCTGCGCGCGGATGCGACCGCGGTGAGATTAACACGAGATCCTTTAAGCCTCGCCGAAGCCCTTTACAGTGTTTCATCTCGCTGGAGAGGCGCGGGACTTGCGGGTGAGGAATTGGAAGCTATTTTTATCGTTAATCCACGATTTGATCAGCTAGACGAGAAAGAAGGATTGATCGCAAGTATATTTTCAACACATCCACCGGTATCAAAAAGACTCAAGGTGCTTTTGGATATGGCGCGCAGCGATGTGTCTGCGTTGGAAAGAAAATGGCAGGAGCAAATGGATCGTCCTCGTGTCCCGGCCCCAGAGACACGTTCAGCCCCGCCTGATCAGCTGTCAGCCGATCAAAAAAAGAAGTGGATCGTCAACAAGGAGGGCCAATGGCAAGGGCCGTTCTCTCTGTTGGATCTAATGAATCTTGGATGGATGCGATCCGATACGTGGATCAAGAAGATAGGAGCGGGAGAAGTCCAGCAAGCATTTGAAAATGCTGAGATCAGGGATTTTTTGTGGAAAAAAGAACAGCAGACAGGTTTTAGCTGTCCTCACTGTCATGTGGGTCTTTTTTCTGATCGTTATGAAGGGGCAAGCGCTTATTATTGCCCTAGCTGTGGTGGAGCATTCGTGAAAGAAAATAATGTTCATCGGATTATAATCCGTCAGGACTATGAGTTCTCTGAACGGATCAAGGAAGCCGCGCGTAAATTTTATGCGCAAACACGCAGGGATCTGCCCAAAGTCGATCTGACTCCTGCCAGTCTTTATTATTGTCCGCAGTGTCAGAAGCCGAAAGTAAAGATGATGCGCATGCTTTATACGTTGGCCTATCCGGTGGTTGTAGACAAGTGCAGCTTTTGTGGGTTTTTCTGGTTCGATAAAGATGAGCTTGAAATATTGCAGTGCATGATCGAGGATGCCAATCGTGAAAACGCAAAATCTGTCTGATATTTCCATTCAATATTTAAAAGGTGTCGGCCCTCAGCGAAAAAAAGTGTTCGAGCGTCTGGGTGTTGAAACAGTTGAAGATCTTTTGTATCTTTTTCCCAGAAGATATGAAGACCGCCGACAAATGACGCCGCTGGCGAAACTTAAGGTCGGTGAGTGGCAGACTGTTGCCGGAAAAATTGTAAGTCATGGCGGCCGCCGAAGCTACTATACCAAAAAGCATGTTTACAAAGTGGAAATCGCAGATTCCACTTCGCGCGTTTTTTGTGTTTGGTTCAATCGTCCTTATTTAGATCGCTATTTTAAGGCAGGTCAGCAGATCGTTGTTTACGGCAAGGTCGATATTTATAAGGATCGCTTTCAGATCGTTTCTCCGGATTATGAGATCATTGCTGATGATGAAGAGGATCGCGCGCTAAGTGTTGACCGTATTGTTCCCGTTTATCCGATGACGCGAGGCATGACCCAGCGATCATTGCGTAAAGCTGTCAAGCAGTGCCTTGAAAGGTACGCGTCAAGCCTTCAGGATATCTTGCCGTATGATCTTCGAACAAAACATGCGCTGCACAATCTTGTAAAAAGCCTCTGGAGTATTCATTTTCCTGATAAACCAGAAGACCAGGCGACAGCTTACCGAAGGGTATCGTTCGAAGAATTCTTTTTATTTCAGATCTCTGTCTTGTTGCGCCGCCAAAGTATCGTGGCTAAAGATGGAATCGCTCACATGATCAGCGATGAATTCTGTCGGGATTTCGAACGCTTATTTTCTTTTGTGCTTACTCAGTCCCAGAAAGATGTCGTCAGGGAAGTCGCCAAAGACCTCAAAAGTAGTTCTCCGATGCACCGGCTTTTGCAAGGGGATGTGGGTTGCGGTAAGACCGTTGTGGCTTTTTTTGGGTGTTTGGCTTCTGTGCGCAATGGTCACCAGGCCGCAATTATGGCACCGACCGAGATCTTGGCGCGCCAACATTATGAAAATCTTTTGAAGGTCCTTTCTGGTTCGCCTTTTTCTGATGTCCGTGTCTGTCTTTTGATCAGTGATCAGGACGCGAAGAGCCGCGCTCGATTACTTTCGCAGGTCCAGCAAGGAACGATCGACATTGCGATCGGAACGCACGCGCTCATTCAAGATGCGGTCAATTTTAGATCCTTAAGCTTTGTTGTGATCGATGAACAGCATAAATTCGGGGTGCGCCAGCGCGCCCTTTTGTCCGCTAAAGGTAAAAATCCAGATGTCCTGGTCATGACCGCCACGCCGATTCCCAGAACCTTGTGTCTAACACTTTATGGCGACCTGGATGTATCAACGATCAACGAGATCCCCTCGGGACGAGGAAGTTTGCGCACGACGTTATTCGCCCAGCAGGATGCCGGGAAAGCGTATGAGATCGTTCGTCAAGCGGTTGCGCGTGGAGAACAGGCATATATTGTTTATCCGATCATTGATGAATCTGAAGATCTTGACCTTAAATCCGCTCAGGAAATGTATAAAACCTTGCAGAAAGGCGAATTGAAGGGTTTTCGGCTTGGCCTTCTGCACGGGCAGATGAAAAAACAGCAAACCCAGGATGTCATGCGTCAGTTTTTGAACAAAGAACTTGATGTATTAGTCGCGACAACAGTGCTAGAAGTCGGCGTTGACGTGCCTAATGCCACCGTGATGGTCGTTGAGCATGCGGATCGCTTTGGCCTGGCTCAGTTACATCAGCTTCGAGGGCGTATTGGCCGAGGAGCGCTAGATGCGCAGTGTGTTCTCGTTGCTGATCTGGCGACTCCCCAGGCCCAGGCGCGCCTAGAGGTCCTTTTGTCAACGCGCGATGGCTTTCAGATCGCCCAACAAGACCTTCTGATCCGCGGCCCTGGAGAATTTTTTGGCCGTCATCAGCACGGGCTCAATGAGCTTAGGATCGCTAATCCGCAGACACAATTAGATATTCTGGAAGAAGCCCGCCAGGAGGCGATCGGCATCTTAGCAAAAGACCCCAAGCTTTCAGGCGTCAACCATGCTATAATTCAAAAAACAATTTTAAAGCGATACCCTAGTTATCTGGGGAATATATTGTCGGGATAGAAGGGAAATCCCGTTCGGTTGCTGGGCCGCAACCTCATGGGATAAATTCGCACAGGCTGACTTGACGTCGCCTGCGGCTCCGTAAGTCAGGTGCTCATTTATGAAAATACTTTCAGGCCGTCTTAAAGGAAAGAATTTTTACATGCCTTTTGGTATACGCCCCACATCTGATGTGATGCGTAAATCATTATTTGATTTTCTTGACCCTTATATTCAAGGATGTGATTTCATTGATATTTTTTCTGGAAGCGGGGCTGTTGGGCTGGAGGCGATGTCCAGAGGCGCTTGTAACGTCACCTTTGTGGAGAAAGACCTAAAAGCTGCTAGCGTTATTGAGGAAAACTTGATGCTTTTAGCGTTACCCTTGGCCGAGCGCAAGGATCGCTATTTTAATGTATACAAAAAAGATGCGCTAGCCGCTATTAAAGAATTGTTTTCCCATAAAAAAGCGTTTGATATTGTCTTTATTGACCCTCCTTACGGCAAAGGACTGGTAAAAAAAGCCTTGAAAACCCTCGAGGGCTATGATATATTGAAGCCCAATTCATTGCTGATTTTTCAACACGAAAAACATGAGGCTTTGCCGCAGACGCAAGGCCGTTTTTCTGTTATAAGGGTAAAGAAGTTCGGGTCATCATTGTTGACCATCTACAGGAGAACGAGTGATGTCTAGGTTGGCCATTTATCCAGGCACGTTTGACCCCATCACATATGGGCATATCGATATTATCGCGAGAACTCGCCGTCTTTTTCCACAGGTTGTCGTTGCGGTCGCTCAAACATCCCGCAAGAATTTACTCTTTGATATTGATGAACGCGTACGCATGGTCCGTCAGGCCGTCAAGGGTCTATCCGGGGTTCGCGTCGAAGCGTTCAGCGGCCTCGTGGTAGATGTCGCGAAAAAATACGATACGAATATCCTGATCCGTGGATTGCGGATGGTCTCGGACTTTGAATATGAATTTCAGATGGCCTTAACTAATCGCCGTTTGGCCGGCAAGGTCGAGACCGTTTTTTTGATGCCGTCCGAACAATATTCGTTTATTTCATCGACCTTGCTCAAAGAAGTCGCGCGTCTTGGGGCGGACATCTCAACGCTTGTGCCAAAGCATGTTGAAAAAAAACTTAAGGCAAAACTCGCGTCATGAAGTTGGATATCCGCAGCATTCCCGCGATCGGATGCGCCATTGAAGGGTCTTTGACGAAAGATGATCTTTGTGTCCGCATAGGCGAGATCGAGTGCCTTGCGCCTGTTCAGCTTTCCGGAAGGATAGAAAAAACTCCTGGAATGATCCAAGCGAAGGTCATCGCGAAGACAACCTTTCGCTATGTATGTGGCCGATGCCTGGAGACATGCGACAAAGAGTTTTGTGAACAGTTTGATTTTCATTATCCGATCGAATCGCATGAAAATTATATTGATATCGGGGAGGATGTTCGCCAGGAGATCCTTTTAGGGTTTCCGGACCGCGTTGTTTGTCAGGAGCAGTGTAAAGGGTTGTGCTCAGGATGCGGAGCGAATCTCAATAATGAAAATTGTCGGTGTGGAAAATAATTCAAAATTTAAAGTTGAAAATTCAAAATGAAAGAAAAAAAGTGTCTGAAGGGGTTGATTACTTATATCGACTTAGCTTTTGAGCTTTGATTTTTAAATTTTGAATTAACCAAAGGAGCCCGTTATGCCATTACCCAAAAGACAACATTCAAAACAGCGTGGACGCAAGCGCCGCACGCATTGGAAGATCGCTACGCCGTCTTTGAGCGTTTGTGGTCAGTGCGGTAAGCAGGTTCTGCCGCATCGCGTTTGTCCTTTTTGCGGGTCTTATAAAGGACAGCAAGTCGTTGTCATTAAGACAAAAGAAAAGAAAAAGAAGTAGAATTTTAAGCGATAAGCGATAAGCAGTATCAGGCAAAGCCCTAAGCGCGAAAAACTAAATAAGCTTAAAGTCCAAATGGTCAAATTTTAAAGCAGTAATTTTGAACAAATGATTAATATTTGAGCTTTTGTTTTTGTGATTTTGATATTGTTTAGGATCTAGGGTTTAGAGTTTAGAAATTTTATTAGATTTATAATTTAAGGCTTTGATCGGAGTCCATTATGAACATTATTGTCGACGCGATGGGTGGGGATCATGCTCCGCGAGAAATTGTTGATGGAGCGATCCAGGCGGTCAAGGAATTTAACGTTAACATAACGTTTACAGGCGTTGAAGCGAAGATCCGCGCTGAGCTAGCCAAGTACGATTATCCGAAAGAAAAGATCACGATCATTCATACCGATGAAGTTGTGGATATGCATGATCCGGCGACTACCTCGATCCGCAAGAAAAAGAATTCTTCCATTTCTCTGGGCATCAATCTTTTAAAAGAATCCACAACCTATAACGCGTTTATTAGCGCCGGCAACACAGGCGCGGTCGTGTGCGCGGCCACATTTTTATTAGGAATGCTTCCGGGTGTGGAACGTCCCGCTATCGGCCTTGTTATCCCAACGTTAAATAAATTCTCTTTTTTGATCGATGTGGGCGCCAATACAGATCCAAAACCCGAACACTTACTGCAGTCCGCGATCATGGCAAAGGTATACGCTCAAGAAGTCATGGGCATCAACGATCCGCGCATTGGTTTGCTGAATATTGGCGCCGAAGAAAGCAAGGGGACGGATTTCGTCAAAGACGCGCATAAACTTTTTCTGGAGCGCCTGTCCAATTTTGCGGGCAATGTCGAGGCGAATGAGATCTTTGCGGGCCGCTGCGACTGCATCATTTGTGATGGTTATGTCGGCAACGTTGTCATCAAGATCTCAGAAAGCCTGATGGAGTCCGCCTTAACGTTGATCCGTCGTGAGGTCAAAAAAAGTCCTATATCTATGCTGGGAGCCATGCTCATGCGTGGATGCATGCGCGATATCAAGAAGCACGTGGATTATACC
>CAZAOD010000054.1:9184-9905 GCA_964486675.1 uncultured Planctomycetales bacterium
GATGATCAGCCATGGGCGCTCAAACGCGAAAGCTATTAAGAACGCGATCCGGGCGACGATCCATGAGATCGAAAACAATGTCATTGACCATATTATTCAAGAGGTTGTCTAATGACGCCTGTCCAGATCGCTGCTGTTGGCCATTATGTTCCTTCCCGCAAACTGACCAATGCTGATCTTGAGAAGATAGTCGATACATCTGATGAGTGGATCGTCACGCGCACAGGCATCAAAGAGCGCCGTATCGCCAGCGAGCACGAAAAAACAAGCCATTTAGCGATCGAGGCTGCCCGCCAAGTTTTACACAACGCCAAGATCGCCGCGAGTAAGATCGATCTGATTATCGTCGCGACAACGTCCCCAGACAGTAATTTTCCTTCTGTCGCATGCCTTGTTCAGAAAGCCTTGGGCGCAAGATCCGCGATCGCTTTTGATGTGTCAGCTGCTTGCACAGGATTTATTTACGCGATCTCAGTGGCGCATCAATTTTTATTGGCGAAAACATACAAGAACGCTCTTGTGATCGCCGCGGACCGTTTGACGACCATGATCGACTGGCAAGATCGCAATACATGCGTTTTGTTTGGTGATGGGGCGGGGGCGTGCCTGCTGGAGTCCGGGGATAAAAAGGGGATCTTGGCAGAACACCTTGAAAGCTACGGTGAATATGGCGAATTAATGAAGATCATTGTTCCTGAAACAAGGCATCCATTGAAACCCA